>VXRD01000074.1 GCA_009838845.1 Gemmatimonadota bacterium
ATTGAATATAAATTATTTTGAAAAACCGCGGGAATGATATATTTTATTTTTGTCAACAGTCAAGCGGGTACCGTTATGTCGGGTATCTGCTGAATACAATAGCCGATTTATAGACAGGGACTGATCCCCCGTGTCTCGGTAAATAGGTAGGACATTCCCGCATTTCTATTCCTGCGTGACTGTTGACAATGCCCGACACCCCTTTTTTGGGGTGTCGAAACACGCAGTTGTCAACTCGTCACACTACGTCTTGCGTAGATGAGGAACGAAATGCGATTTTTTTGTACGGTACAAAAGCTGATTTTGATTTCTGCACTCCTGTCCATCCCACTTCTGATTTACCCCTCATCTCTGACCCTGCGGGCCAACGCCGCGTCACAGCCGCCCCTGAAATCTGACTTTGATGCAGATGGTAGCGTTGGTTTTTCCGACTTTTTGCTATTTGTAGAATTGTTTGAGACCAGTCGAGACGATGAGCAGTATCAAGCCAGGTACGATCTGGACGGTGATGGTGTCATTGGCTTTGGCGATTTTCTGATCTTTGTCACCGACTTTGGCAAAGTAACGTCACCTCGTCCTTATTATCAGACGATGAATCTACCCGATGGCGCAATCGCCCGTCTGGGAAAAGGACGTGTTTCTATTTTTCAAGTCGCGTTCTCGCCCAATGGAGAACAATTAGCTGTGGCAAGTGGTATTGGCATTTGGCTTTACGATGTGGCAACCGCCTGTGAAGTCGCGCTACTCACGGGACATACGAATTGGGTCGATGCTGTGGCATTCTCGCCTGATGGGGCTACACTCGCTTCGGGGGGATGGGACCGCACAGTCAGACTGTGGGATGTCAACACAGGACGACTAACTGCCACGCTCGAACATAACTTTCAGGTATATACTGTGGCATTCTCACCTGATGGGGATACGATCGCTTCGGCGGGATACGACCCGGTTACGCTATGGGATGTCAAAACAGGACAGATGATCGCCACGCTTGAAGGTCATACGGAGGTGATCCTCTCGGTCGCATTCTCACCTGATGGGGATATGATCGCTTCGGGAGGTCACGACGACACAGTCAAGCTATGGGATGCCAAAACAGGACACCTCATCACTACAATTGAAGGACATTGGGATGATGTTACTTCTGTTGCGTTTTCACCTGATGGCACGATACTCGCCTCGGCGTCACGAGATGGCAAGGTCAGACTGTGGGATGCCAAAACAGGACGACTGATATCTCCGATCAGAGCACATCATTCCTGGGCCCTCTCGGTCGCATTCTCACCTGATGGTACGACATTCGCTTCTGGAGGATACGACAACACAGTCAAACTGTGGGATGCCAAAACAGGACACTTGATTTCTACACTCGAAGGACATACGGATGGCGTCTTCTTTGTCGCATTCTCACCCGATGGCACTACGATCGCTTCGGAGGCAGATGATGGCACAGTCAGACTGTGGGATACCGAAACGGGACACCTGAACGCTACTCTTAAAGGACATACGGATGGCGTCTTCTCAGTCGCATTCTCACCTGATGGTGGCACTATCGTTTCAGGAGCAGGGGCATCTAATGACATAGCCAGTCTTTGGGATGCTGAAACAGGACACCTGAACGCTACTCTTGAAGGACATACGTCTTGGATCTCTTCTGTGGCGTTCTCACCTGACGGGACCGCGATCGCTTCGGGGTCACAAGATTACACAGTCAGGCTATGGGATGCCGAAACAGGACGACTGACCGCCACGCTTAAAGGGCATACGAATAGAGTCAACTCTGTGGCGTTCTCTCCTGATGGTGCTACACTCGCTTCGGGGGCAATAGATGGCACGGTTAGACTGTGGGATGTCGAAACAGGACGACTAATTGCCACCCTCGAACATATAGCTTGGATCAACTCTGTGGCGTTCTCTCCTGATGGCACGACACTCGCTTCGGGGGAAGCAGAACGGTCTATCTTTGGAATACCGAAACGGGACACTTGATCTCCACATTTGAAGGACATACATCTGGGATCTCTTCTGTGGCATTCTCTCCTGATGGCACGACACTCGCTTCGGCGTCGGGCGATGGCACGGTTCTCCTGTGGGCACTGCTTGAGTGATATAATGCAAATACTCTTCGATTCAGATGCTGGCAAAAAGACCAGGAGATTAGGGAATTACTCTACAAGACATCGGTGATATCCTGCCCTTGTCAGCGGGCAAGACGAAACGCGAGGTGATTTCATGAGAATAGATTGCAAGACGCTCAGCCTGAGCGCGTGCTTGTTTGCACTGCTTTGTCTATCGTCTGTTGGCTATGCTTCTCAGCCATCGGCTGATGTGCATTTTTGCAGGGTTCTCGATTTCGAAGACATGCAGGCGCGCGATAGTTTATATGCTGCGCCAAAACAAACGTTTAATTTAAACGCAGGCGAACCCCGCACGGTGCGGATGATGGATGATTTTGTGAATTTTTCGCGGCGCACTTGGTCGCCGTTCTTTCCATCTAAGGGATTGTTGTTGGGAGGCAGTTATGTGAATAGAAATGACGATAGTAATTCTTACCTGAAGAGCAATAATTCCTCAGAGGTGGTTGAATCATATGTAGGTGAACGTGCGAGGCAAGTTATCATCGCCAGGGGGCGGTATGTTAGAGTGACTTATCGCAAAGACAATGGCGAGAGCGAGACGGTGGAAGGGTTCGTCCAGGCGATGGATGCAACCGCGTTGACGATTTACCGGGACGTCTGGCGAAAGACAATCCCGAAGGACAGGATTCGTGCCCTGATGATCCTCAATCATCTGAGCCAACGCCAGTCAAGCAGGTTAAATGATGACTCCTACACCTGGATCATTACTGGTTTTTTTGGTGGTGCGATTGGCTGGACGATCGGTTCGGAGATCGGTGGTGATGGATGTGAACAAGGAGATACTTTTTGTGGATTTAAAGCCATTGAAGGTGGAATCATAGGCGCGCTTATTGGCTCTGCGACTGGCATTGTGACTGGATTAGTAATCTTGAGAGATCAGAAACCACATGGTCAATTTGGCGTTGCCATGAAAGGTAGTCTGATGGGATTGGGTGCAGGTACTGTCATGACGATGGCTGTAAATAGAAAGCTCTGGCCGTCCATGCTTATCGGCCCGGTCATGGGAGCCACAATCATGTCCCGGCGGTCACACGATACCCTTGACCCTCGCCGTTTCTCAGTGGGTTTTGCACCTGATCGCGATGGCAATTTGTCCGCGATTGCCACGTTTCGGTTTTAGACGGTTACCGGTTATATAGCCCCGTAGATTGATCCAGGTGCTCTCAGTACAACGCAAGGATGACAGAGGATATATCCATGAAAATAGTCACTATGGTTACGGTTGTGGCAGTCCTGCTCAACGCGGTAGTTCCCACACTTGCCCACGCAGCCATATACCTGCAAGGGGCAGAGGTCAATGCCAATACGCTGGTCCAAGATGCCTATGTGCAAGTCATCTATCGCGACAGCAACGACCAAAAAAAAACGGAGAAGGGATGGATTGATGCGATTGGTGAAACTTCGTTCACAATCCGAGAAGGAGGATTCAGGAGTAAGAAGACCATTGCCTACGATAAAGTTGTGTCGGTGATCATGAGCGAAGAATCAACAGTGCCAGCAAAACAGATGAATGAGATAAATCGGTTTATTCGAGAGATGAAAGCAAGAGAAATAGAACAGGCGAAAAAAGAGAAAGAAGCAAAGGAAGAGCAGAGAAAAAAAGGGGCTGAACAGGCTGCCATACAACGGCTCAAACAACGGCTAAAAGACAAGGTCGTTATAATTGGTCAATTCGACTTTTCGAAGAAGGAATGGTATGCCTATGTGGTCTATACTTCTAAAGAAGGGGGCAAGAGAACGGCAATCGGACAGATTATCAAGCAAGACTCTGATTCTATCGTGATCAGAGTGCAGGAGAGTGGAAGATTGAAAATTAGGAGAAAAACAATAGCATACACTGACATAGATACGCTCGTTATCGCCCGACAATCGCGAGATATTGAAGAATGGCGAAATGCAAGACAGACCCAAGGATACGGGTACGGGGAACAGGTTATGCAACAACTCTATGCAGAAGATTCCAGAGTGCGTGTTTATGCGCCTTCAATTTGGAAGAGATGGATGGTCGGCAAGCTGATTAAAAAGACGCAAGACACACTCGTTGTCCGTGGAGAACTTACACTTTATGGACGTAGATTTTATCAGGTGCCTCTTTCTTCGGTCTCCAATCTCGAAGTCAGCACTGGACAGCATAGAAACACATTTAAAGGCATGGCAATCGGCATTGGCATCGGATTTTCCCTTTCTACGGCTCTTACTTCTTTAGTGGCGAGGGGGTTTTACATCAATATTCCTTGGGTACTATCTTCTAAAGGTGGGAGAATAATATTTATCGGACCTATATGTATTTGCACTCTCATTGGTGCTATAACAAAATCCGACAAATGGGTCGAGGTGCCGCCTCAACGCCTCAATCTGAGCCTTGCACCCACATTTGGGAAAGGGCTTCGCGCCGCGCTTACGTTTAATTGCTGATGGTTGCTCTTTTGACAAATACTAATTGTGCAAGGTGAACGATTATGAAGCGATATACGCTAATTGGGATATGCACACTGTGTATATGGCTCATGACGGGTGAGGGTTTTGCCCAGCAGGTTAGATCACTCGTTTTAGTTTTTCCCAACAATAGCCCCACAGCAGCTTTGGGCAATGCTGGTGTGGGGTTGATCGGGAGCGGGCAGGCCATTTTTTACAATCCCGCAGGGCTGGCTTTTATGGAGGGTCGAGAAGCGTATTTTACGTATGTAACTTGGTTTAGTGGTATTGAGAACTACGTAGCTGGTGTTTCAGCAAATGTACCGCGTATAGGAACATTCGGGTTTTCTGCTGTGAATTTCGATAACACGAATGAGAATGAGAGCGAATATGCTATTTCTGGGGCTTATGCGTTCAATATTACCCGCAGGATTGCGGTGGGGGCAACCGTCAAGCTGGCGCATCACGACTATTCCAGAGCAGGCATGCTATATCGTGAAAATGATATTTTTCATGAATTTCAAGATGGTATTTTTCATGAATATCCAGACTCAACTGAAAAATATGTTCACAATTTTTTCCTCTTTGATGTGGGCG
This sequence comes from Gemmatimonadota bacterium, assembly GCA_009838845.1. NCBI lineage: Bacteria > Pseudomonadati > Gemmatimonadota > Gemmatimonadota bacterium. Next base: position 5,151 of record VXRD01000074.1, read on the forward strand.
CGTATTCCGTAGGGATTCAAAATTTAGTGCTGTCGCTAAGCGTGCATAATTTGAGCGCGAGGGGATTAGACGAGTCGGCGTTAGAGCTATCGGAGATTATCCGCCTGGGAGTGCTCATTGATTTGATGTCGCTGATGGATATGAGGTCTTTGCCACATACGCTGGACTTGGTCATGGGGGTGAATACACGGACCAATTTCGATGGGCCTGTTGAACTGAACATGGGCGTCGAATATACGTATTTGTACCGGGCTGCGGACCACTCTATAGGCGTCTCCTTGCGAGCAGGACGAAGATCCCAAAGATACTGGCGAGCGACAAATCCCACCGTCTGGGGAGGTGGCTTGCAGTTTAAGACCAACGGCGGTGGGGCACTAAAGATGGATTACGCACGCAAGGCCTTTTATTATCGTAGCGAAGTTCCTGGAAGGTTTATTTACACGGTTAATTCTAAAGTCCATATTCTCAGCCTTGCTTTCAATTTTTAGGGTGAGGTTACTAATTCGAAAAGGGAAACTCATGGTACGAATAGCTGCAATCGTTTGGATGTTAAGCGTATGTATGCCTGAGACACTACTGGCAGGAGTGGTCTTTGAGGCTGGTGAAATTGATAGCAGCACGGTTAAACCCGGTGCCTATGTCGAGATTATATATGGGAGTGGGGAGCGGGATTCGGTGTCAGGGGTGTGGGAGAGGCTGGATACGGCAAGGGGGTATATTCAAGCTATTGATGCAGAGACTCTGACTATTGGTGAACGGTTTTGGAAGAAGGAAATAGAGTTAGAACGCATCCAAAAGTTGACGATTCCAGATGCTACCCACGAGATGAGTAACGTCAGTGGGATACCAGACCCGTCTTTCGGATCACGGACATTGCAGACGGAAATTGTTTTAGAAGCCAGTGAGATTGATAGCAGCACGGTTGAAGTCGGTGATTTTGTCGAGGTTATCTATGGGAAGGGCGAGCGGGATTCGGTGTCTGGAGAGTGGGATGGAGTGAAGAAAGTAAAAGGATATGTCAAAGCTATTGATACAGAGTATTTGATTATTGGCGAACGGTTTTGGGAAGAGCGGGTCGCATTGGATCGCATTCAAAAGTTGATCATTTCAGACTCCGTCCGCGGTAGGTCGAGGGTTGAGATTGGCAGTGCCGTTGCGACAGAGTATCGGAGCGCTTGGCCCTTTTTGGGTATTGCGCCTGGTACGGTCATTTTGAATGAGGAAAATTTTAGTCTTAGTTTTGTTCACGTTTTTGCCGGATATGAGCTTGGAACTGGGCAATTTAGCGCGAGTATAGAGGCAGGGTATGGCGCACCAATTGAAGCATTGGAGTGGGGGGTTGGTGTTTTTTCGGTGAATGGAAATTTTCATCTTATTAAAAAACATCGTCTGAATACTGGCGTTCCTTTTTTGTCAGTTGGCTATACGGCTTTGGTGAGGGAGGGAAGCACGAGTCTATTCAATGTTGGGGCCGGTATCACCTGGTGGTCTCATAAAGGCAGGAGCCTGCGTCTGGAAGTGCGAGATCATATTACCTCGTCAGGAGGAGAGGGCGCACATGCTCTGGAATTCAGGATCAGTGCTATTCGATAATCATCTGATTTTAGAGTTTTAAGGATTGTTGCAGGATAAATACCACCAGTTCAATTGAGGAGAGTGAGGCTTGACCAGGAGACGATATACGCTAATTGGGCTATGCACGCTGATTGGGTTGATGGCGGGTGAGGGATTTGCCCAGGAGTCCGACAGGCCAACGGGAACGGGGTTCTCTTTTCTAAAGTTGCCCACCCATGCCCGTATGACAGCTCTGGGTGAGGCTGGGGTAGGGTTGATCGGGAGTGGACAGGCTATTTTGTACAATCCAGCGGGGCTGGCTTTTATGGAAGGTCGGGAAGCGTATTTTACGTATGTAGATTGGATAGGTGGTCTCAAGCACTACGTAGCTGGCGTTTCAGCAAGGGTGCCGCGTATAGGGACATTGGGGCTTTCTGCGGTGAATCTCGATTTTAATACCACGCAAAAATTTAGCGATTACGCCATTTCCGTGGCTTATGGGGGCATGATTACCAATCGGATTTCGGTGGGAACCACTCTCAAGCTGATCCATGGGCGTTCTCTCGGGGAGGATCGCGAGCAAAATGTCTTTGCCTTTGATCTGGGCGCATATTTTGCCACGGGATTACGGAATACGGTGATCGCAATGGGTGTGGAGAACTTGAGCTCGAGCGGGTTAGGCGAGCCAGAGCAATGGGGTCTTCCGAAGAATGTGCGGCTGGGAGTATTTCTTGATTTAATTGCACTGACGGCTATCGGTCTCTTGCCTCATAATCTGGATCTGGTCGTGGATGTGAATAATCCAAACGATTCTAATGATGGCTTCTACACGGACATAGGTATCGAATATACATATATACACCAGACCGCTATAGACTATATGTTGGGATTTTCGCTGCGAGCAGGACAACGAAAAAGGTCCGGTAGTATCTCAGGTGCCAACACCCTGGGTATAGGCGTGCTACTTAAGACTCATGGTATAGGTTTGAAGGTAGATTACACAAGCAAGTTCTTTAAATCTGTTTTTGATGAACGGGTGCATATTCTCAGTGTTGCTTTTGATTTTTAGAGCGTGGATCACTGGTTCGGAAAGAAGGATAAATTTATGAAAAAATTAATCGCCATCTTCGTAACCGCAGCCTTCCTGTTCAACGCGATGGCTCCCACGCTCGCACACGCAGCCACATACCTGCAAGGTGCAGAGATCAATGCCAATACGCTGATTCGAGATGCCTATGTGCAAGTTAAATACAGATGAGGTGATTTCATGAGAATATATTGTAAGACACTCAGGTTAAGCGCATGCTTGTTTGCTTTGCTGTGTTTATCGTCTGTTGGATATGCTTCTCAGCCATACGCCGAGAACAATGTGCATTTATGTAAGGTTTTCAATTTTGAAGACCTGCAGGAGCGCGATAGCATTTATGCTGCTACGAAGCACGCGCTTGATTTGAATGTTGGCGAACCTCGTACCGTTCGGATGATCTACTTTTTGCCGAATGACCGTTCGTTCCGCCAGGAAGTGGTTCAGAAGATGAAAGATGAGATGCGCAATATTCAAACCTTCTTTGCAGAGCAGATGCAGGCACACGGACACGGCAACAAAACCTTCCGCTTTGAGACCGATGCTCATGGCGAACCGATGGTTCATCGCATGGATGGACAAAATCCTACTGATCATTATTCCAATCATACGCCTGTTTTGACGTACGAAGTTGAGCAGAAGTTTGATCTCTCAGCGAACACCTACTTTATCGTCATTGACAATGGTACAAATACAGTTGGTTTATTAGGTTTTCAAGTGGGAGGGGTAGCAATCACACACGGAACAAGTAGGGTTGCGTTAGTCCCTGGCGATTTTTTTTGGACAGCAGCAGCACATGAACTTGGACATACCTTCGGATTGGGTCATGACTTCAACGATGATGCGTACATCATGTCGTACGGTCCAGGACAAGACCGGTTATCTGAGTGCAGTGTCGGGTTTTTAGCAGTGCATCCCTATTTTAATCGAGATGTTGAAACGATAGATACACAGCCGTCAGTAATTAAACTCATTTCATCGCAGGATTATCCAGCAGACGCAAAGAATGTCTCGGTCCAACTCAAAGTCAGCGATTCAGATGGGATTCATCAAGTGTTTCTATTTATTGAAGACGAAGTGAAGGCGTGTCATAGATTGGCGGGGAAAAAAGATGCTGTCGTTGAATTCGATTATGACGGCGTTTTTCCCTCTAATAATGGCACGAGTCTTTCCGACCCTACTATACATCCGATTGATGTGAAGGTTGTTGATACTTTTGGGAATGAGAACTCTCTGCATTTTCTGCTGCGGAACATTTCAGCGCCGGGTAAGGTCATCGCCAAGTTTGATGCACATACGAATCATGTTACTTCAGTAGCATTTTCGCCCGATAGCAAAATACTTGTCTCAGGGTCATTCGATGGTACGATCAAACTGTGGGACGTTGCGACAAGACGATCTATCACCACTCTACCTACCGGTCCTGTCTTCTCTTTAGCATTGTCGCCTGATGGCACGATGATCGCTATTGGGTCTAATTATAAGGTTAACCTATGGGATATTGCGACAGAAAAAAATATTACCCCTCTTGAGTGGCCTATACTTCACTACGTCCATTCTGTAGCGTTTTCACCTGATGGCACGATGGTCGCAGCGGGGGCGGGACATGACTCGGGAGGAGGGGGTACAGTTAGACTGTGGGATGTTGCAACAGGAAAAAATATCGCCAATCTTGAAGGGGATATGAGTTATGTCTGGTCTGTAACATTTTCGCCAGATGGTACCACACTCGCTATCGGGTCAGAGGTGGGGGTTACGCTATGGGATATTTCGACGAAAAATTTTGACACTCTTAAGGGATATACAAGAAGAGTCAATTCTGTAAAGTATTCACCCGATGGCACTATCCTCGCATTAGGAACAGGGGGTGACTACGAGACCGCAGCATCTTTTTTGGGCGGCAGAATCTACCTGTGGCAGGCTCCGTCCTGGCGCAATATTGCCACTCTTGAGGGACATTGGGCAGGTGCCTTGTCTGTAGCGTTTTCGCCAGATGGAATGATTCTTGCTTCGGGAGCATTAGATCACACGGTCAGACTGTGGGACGTTGCGACGGGAACAAATATCGCTACCTTTGAAGCGCATACGGAGGAGGTCCGTTCTGTGGCATTTTCACCCGATGGTACGATCCTCGCTTCCGGGGCGGGGGATGGTATTCTACTATGGGATGTATCGCAGTATGTCACATCTGTGGTCTATATGCCCGATGCCAACCTGGGTGCGGCGATCAGGGATGCGCTGGGCAAGTCGCGTTTTGCGCCCATTACAGTGACGGATATGGCGAGTTTGACTGCTCTTGATGCGAGCAATCGCAATATCCGCGATTTGACCGGACTTGAGTTTGCAACCAATCTGACCGGGTTGAATCTTGTGGATAATCCGCTGAGTGCGCCAGCCATCAACACCCATATTCCAGCCCTTCAGAACAGAGGTGTTGAGGTCTTGTTTGACAAGACGCCAACGCCCGATTTCGATGGCGATGGGATTGTTGATCTTGCCGATTTCTTGCTTTTTGTAGAGCAGTTCGGGTTTAGTGAGGGCGATGAGGGGTATGACGCGCAGTTTGATCTGGACGGGGATGGCATGATTGGGCTTGGCGATTTTCTGATTTTTGCCGATGCCTTTGGCAAAGTCATATCGTCAAATTGACTGTGTCGCAAGCATCCTGTAAGATAAAGTGCCAATTGTAAATGGTTTGAAAATACACTTGTTCATAACTGAGGTTACGAAATACACTTGTTCATAACTGAGGTTACGAATAAAGGATTCAGGAGGGTACTTTTATGAGGATGGTATGCATAACGCTTGGTTTATTTATGGTGAGTTTTTCAACCGCTGCGGGTGATGATTTTGTGAATTTTTCACCACGCACTTGGTCGCCGTTCTTTCCATCTAAGGGATTGTTGTTGGGAGGCAGTTATGCGAATATGGGGGCAATGATGCCTATGAAGGTGATTGAGCGGTATATAGGTGAAGGGGATCGTCCCCAAAGACCGTATGTCGAAGTGACGTACTGGAACGGCGGTGGGAAGACCGATACGCGCTTTATCGACAAGTTGACTTTTGGTGCTCTTGGTGGTGCTATAGGAGCAGGTGTATCGCTATTGGCAATGTGGCCATTTCTTCCAGAGGACTATTGCCTTATTTCGATTTCGGATGAGGAAATGAAGTGCGGAGACTATGACCACTTGCATACTGTCATCTGGTCAGTCATTTATATCAGCTATATAGGCGGGGGCTCTCTTGGTGTAAGCTGGGTGGATTCTGATGATAGCTTCAGTTTGACATTAATAGGTGGCCTAATAGGAGGTGGTGTAGGCATCGCTATAACATCTGTCTCTATAAAGTTCTGGCCCTCTCTATTTTTGGGCCCAATCGCTGGAGCTTACATTGGATCTGAAATATCGAGAAAATTCTTTGAATTCCGCCGTTTATCAGTGGGTTTTGCACCTGATCGCGATGGCAACCTGTCCGCGCTTGCCACGTTGCGGTTTTAGACGGTTACCGGTTATATAGCCCCACAGATTTATCCAGATGCTCTCAGTACAACGCAAGGATGACAGAGGATATATCCATGAAAATAGTCACTATGGTTACGGTTGTGGCAGTCCTGCTCAACGCGATGACTCCAGCGCTCGCGCACGCAGCCACATACTTACAAGGTGCAGAGGTCAATGCCGACGCGCTCGTTCAAGATGCTTATGTTGCAGTCACCTATTACGATAGCAAAGGCAAACAGAAATTGGAGAAGGGATGGATTGATTCGGTTGGTGAAACTTCGTTTACGATTCGGGGCGGAGATATCAAGGACAAGAAGACTATTGCCTACGACAAAGTGCTGTCAGTGTTCATGAGTGAAGAAACAAACACGCTAAAGCAGATGAATGAGGTAAATCAGTTTATTGGAGACAAAAAAGGAAAGAAAAAAGAGGAACCCATTATGTTCATGTCAGGTGGGCAGATTGATCTTTCAAAGATTAGGGAGGGGTGGTATGCCCATGTTACCTATACATCAAAAGGTGTGGAAGGGACTGTAACTGGAAGGGTTACTAAGCAAGACTCTGTTCATATCGTGATTAGAGTGCGGGAGGGATGGGTATCGAAAATTTCGAAAACAATAGCATACAGAGATATCGATACCCTCGTTATTTCGCAACACGCGCTGAGTATTGAAGCATGGAAACATGCAAAACGGCAAGTCCAAAGACACCTTAAAAATGGATACTACACCAAAGTGCGTGTCCAGGTCCCTTCAATCTGGAGGGAGCGGGTGGTTGGCAGATTCATCAAAATGACACCGGACACACTGGTTATCTCAAGAGGAGGCACATTTTTTCAAGTGCCCGTGTCTTCGATCTCCAATTTTGAAGTGAACATTGGACAGCATAGAAACTTGGGGAAAGGTATGGCTATTGGCCTTGGTGTTGGAACCGGGATTTTTGGGGCCGTATATGCATTTGTAGATCTTGACAATCCTGACTCTACGGACGGGCTAGTATTACTATATGTCTTAGGATACATATCTATACCTATTTGTGTTCTCTCCACTCTCATTGGTGCTGCAACAAAATCCGAAAGATGGGTCAAAGTATCGCCCCATAGTTTCAACCTGAGCGTAGCACACACATCCTCAAAAGGGCTTCGCGCCGCGCTTACGTTTAATTTTTAATGTCAGGGTCTGTTCTACAGAATATGCGGCTGAGGGTGCTCATTGATGTGATTGCGCTGACAGATATCGATCCCTTGCACTGACAGGCGCAACGGACCATTGGTCCTTCAGTTACACCTGACGTTGATACATAAATTGCATTTATGCTTATAGTGAATAAAATTTCCCGTAAAATCACGCTTATATGTAGCGTTTTCGAAATGGTCGGAGAAAGGATGAGGTGATGTCATGAGAATAAAATGCAAGATACTCAGGGTAAGCGTGTGTTTGTTTGCGTTGCTTTGTCTATCGTCTGTTGGATATGCTTCACCGCCATCTTCTGATGTGCATTTCTGCCTGCCGCTCAATGCCGAAGATCTGCGGGCACGGGATAGTATCTATGCTGCTACGAAGCACGCATTCGATTTGAACGTTGGCGAACCCCGCACTGTTCGAATGATCTACTTTCTGCCCAATGACCGTCCCTTTCGCCAGGAAGTGGTGGATTCGATGAAAGTGGCCATTCGCCAGACTCAGACCTTTTATGCCGAGCAGATGCAGGCGCATGGATATGGGAACAAGACCTTTCGCGTTGAGACCGATGCAGAGGGTGAGCCAATGGTTCACCGCGTGGATGGTCAACATCCCGATAGTCACTATCTCAACAACACGTATGGTACTGTGGCTCCCGAGATTGACAAGATATTTAACATCTATGAGAACATTTACTTTACCGTTATTGACAACAGTACAAACCTTATTAACAGACATTGGAACGGTGTAGCAGAACGAGAAGGAAAAAATGGTGGTATCGCGTTGTTTCCAGGTGTATTTAGCCAGAAAACGGCAGCACATGAACTTGGCCATGTCTTCGGATTGGAGCACGATTTTCGAGATAATGCGTACATTATGTCTTATGGTCCCGGACAAGATCGGTTATCTGCATGCAATGCCGAATTTTTGACTGTGTATCCCTACTTCAATCCTGATACCTCACCGAAAGAGGCGCAGTTACCAACGATTGAACTCATTTCATCGCCTGAATATCCGATAGGCTCAAAAAGTGTTTCTATTCAACTCAAAGTCAGCGGTTCGGAAGGACTTCATCAAGTGATCTTATTCGTTAAAACAGTAAGACCACACCTCGCTGCCGGATTTCCTGAAGTGAAGGTGTGTCGTGGATTGACTGGTGAAAGAGATGCTGTTGTTGAATTTGAGTATGATGGTGTTATTCCATCTGTTAGTGGAGCGAGTCTTTCCTATCCCACCGAGCATCCGATTTATGTTATAGCAATAGATACTGACGGAAATGTTAGGCGTAGATCTTTTGAAATGTGGGAAATTCCGCCACAACGTATCACTACGCTTGAAGGGCATACAAGCAGGGTAGGGGCTGTGGCGTTTTCACCCGATAGGACAATGCTGGCTTCTGGATCAGAAGACAAAACGGTCAGGTTGTGGAATGTTGCAGGAGAACATATCGCCACGCTTGAAGGACATACGCGCGAAGTCTTTTCAGTTGCGTTTTCACCCGACAGCACAACACTTGCTTCAGGGGCATTTGGTGATGTCCGGCTGTGGAATGTTGTGACAAAAGAAACTGTTGCTACTCCTGCGGCTCATTCTCATGTCTGGTCTATGACATTCTCACCCGATGGCGCAATCTTCGCGTATGTGTCTTGGTCAGATGTACGGTTGTGGAATGTGGCGACGAGACGCGCTATAAGCGTTCTTCAAGGACATACGAGTATTATTACTTCAATTGCGTTTTCACCCGATGGAAAGACTCTCGTTTCGGGTTCATGGGATGCCACAATCAAGCTGTGGGATGTTGCAACGGGACGCAATGTTGCTACCTTTGAGCAGGATCAGTCGGTCAGTTCTGTGGCGTATTCACCGGATGGGACAATACTCGCTTTTGGGGCGTCTGATTCCACAATCAGGCTGTTGAATATATCAACAGGAGAGACTATCGCCACTATACTTGGGGGGGATAGCGGTAATACTTGGGATGTGTATGTGGCGTATTCACCGGATGGGACAATACTCGCTTCCGGGTCATCCGATAGGGTGGTGAAAATATGGGATGTTGCAACAAAAAAGAATATCGCCACCCTTAAAGGGCATACAAATAGGGTCTTTTCTTTAGCTTTTTCACCCGATGGGACAACGCTCGTTTCAGGGTCCGAAGATCGCACAGTCAAACTATGGGATATGTCGGAGTATGTCACACCTGTGGTCTATATGCCCGATGCCAATCTTCGCGCGGTGATCCGGGATGCGTTGGGCAAGTCGCGTTTTGCGCCCATTACAGTAACGGATATGGCGAGTTTGACTACTCTGGATGCAAGCAATCGCAATATCCGCGAGTTGGAAGGGCTTGAGTCTGCAACCAATCTGACAGAGTTGAATCTTAAAGATAATCCGCTGAGTGCGCCAGCCATCAACACCCATATTCCAGCCCTTCAGAACAGAGGTGTTGAGGTCTTGTTTGACAAGACGCCAACGCCCGATTTCGATGGCGATGGGATTGTTGATCTTGCCGATTTCTTGCTTTTTGTAGAGCAGTTCGGGTTCAGTGAGGACGATGAGGGGTATGACGCGCAGTTTGATCTGGATGGGGATAGCATGATTGGTATTGGTGATTTTCTGATTTTTGCCAATGCCTTTGGCAAGAAGGTGTCCTGACTGAGCAGTGTATATGGGTCTGTATGCACCCTTGCTTCTACAGATAGATAATCTATTGATTTCAAAGGATCGCTAAAAAAAGGAAGGCCATATCATGAACCGCATACGATTTCTCATTCCAGCTATTATTATTTTTTCATTTTTTTTAGATGTCCAGGCCCAGGACTATACCCGATGGGGGTTGCCCAAAGGGACCAGGGCGCGTCTGGGTAAAGGCGAAATAACTGGTATCACATTTTCTCCCGATGGATCTCAACTCGTGGTGGCGGGTGACATGGGCATAGGTATTTGGCTCTATGATGTGGATACTGGTGCCGAAGTCGCCCTGCTCAAGGGGCATTCGGTTCGTTTTTCTTCCTCGAATTTTTCTTCTCCGGTGTTTTCCCCGGACGGTGGTACGCTCGCCAGTGGGGGGTTTAGAGGGATTTGGTTGTGGGATGCTGCCACTGGACAACAGAGAGCAATATTTGAAGGACATAGTAGTTCTGTAGTTTCCGTGGCGTTTTCCCCGGATGGTGGCACGCTTGCCAGTGGGGGTAATGACAGGACGATTCGGTTGTGGGATGTTGCCACCGGAGAACATAAGGCGACGCTTGAAGGACATACGAGTTCTGTGGCTTCTGTGGCGTTTTCCCCGGATGGCAGCACATTAGCC
>VXRD01000075.1 GCA_009838845.1 Gemmatimonadota bacterium
TCTCCTACACCATCGGCAAGCCAGAGGTAGATGCGCTATCGCCCACATTATTCGCGTCTCAAGATCTGATTGAGACGATGGGTAAAACAGAGATAAATCTGGAGAGTGGACAAACAGACTATATAGCTGCTCAAGGGTTGCAGACCGGGCTATCAGAGGATAGTGAGGAGGACAGTAGCGCATTTCCCGATAGCGATATATGGGGCGAGACGAAGGTTTATACGAGTGGGGGGCAAGTCCATCACATCGCCGCTGAGGACTTGAAGATCAAGCGATCAAAAGATGGCGATTTAACGCGCACCGTGACAGCGAATTACGAGGGTAATCGAGAAGATGATTTTACATATTTGCAGATCGATGTGAACCAGGTGCCATCGGGGATTTATCAATTGACGGTATTGGCAAAGGACAAACGGACAGATCAGACGGATAGGAAATACGTCTATTTTCGCATTGTCGAATGAACAATGGATACCAATTTTCAGATTATGTACTGACTGGCGTCCTAACTCCGGTAAAAGCGAGCGGTTTTTTCAAGCAACTTCTATGCATTTAAAAATTTATACGCAATTATCTCGCATAATATCATTCAAGGTGATACAAGGAGCAAGAATGGCAAGACTGCGACAAGAGGGATTGACCGCCCGCGAGATGGAACTCATACAGGTACTCTGGCAGCAGAAAGAGGCAACCGTCGAGATGATTCAGGCAAAATTGCCTGATCGGTTAGAGGGCTCCACTATTCGGACACTTCTGCAAATCATGGAAGACAAAGGCTATGTGGCGCACGAAAAGCAAGGACGCGCCAATGTGTACCGCCCCATAATCGAACAACAGTTGGTTCAATCTGTAGCACTGAAATACATCATTCAAAAACTGTTTGGTGGTTCAGCCGAACTGCTGCTGGCGCGACTGGTTAAAGATAGAGGGATAGATTTGGACGATGTGATACGGTTGCGTAAAAAACTCAAGTAACGACCAAAACAGGTCAGGTCCACGCGATCTTCTACCAACTAAAAAACCACGTCCTTTGGGCGTGGTTTTTTGGTTTATACTTTTGGTATTTTTGACAAGGATTAAAACCGCGATTGTTTACTCTCCATACTGGTATGCACATTGATCAATACGGTTTTGCCATCAGCCTGTGCATCTGACAGACAGGTCGGTATTTAAATATATTTGACCTTACGCAGCAACTCTATATCTTGTCATGCATTTGAAATGGGAATGACAGGCGCATCTATGCGTAACACCAGTTAATGAGTTATCAGAGAACCTTATGTGAGGAGATAGTTGATGAATCCAGAACGCGATAAACAAGCGCCGTTGACCGGGATCCGCGTTGTCGATTTCGGTCATTATATTGCCGGGCCTTTGACGGGGATGTTGCTCGCAGATCAGGGGGCCGAGGTGATTAAGGTGGATCGGCCGGGCAAACCGGATTACGATACGCCGGCAAATGGTGTTTTTAATCGGGGGAAACAGCGCATCGCGCTCGATCTGAAAAATGCTGACGATCTGGCAATGGCGGTGAATTTAATCCGTTCTGCAGATGTGGTTATTGAAAATTTTCGCCCGGGTGTTATGCAGCGATTGGGTTTGGGGGCAGAAGAGATGACTGCGCTGAATCCGGGATTGGTTTATCTCTCTTTGCCGGGTTTTGCTTCGACGGATGAAAGAGCGTCTATTCGCGCATTTGAAGGTATTATCAGCGCGGCTATAGGTCAATATACAGATCTTCAAAGTAGAAGATCGGATTTGCCGCCTGTTTATACGCCGATGCCATTGGGTTCGACTTATGGGGCGATTCACGGTGCTATCGCTGTTACACTTGCGCTGTATGCACGCGAAGAGAGCGGGCGCGGCGATGTGATTGAGGTTTCGCTGGTTGGTGCGGCGATGTCTGCTATGGCGGTTATTATGCTGGATGTGGCGGACAAGCCCGCGCGATATGGCACGCCGTCTAATGTTGGTCGTCAGAAACAACGCAGTAGTGCGGGGTCGCCTTTTATTGGTACGTTTCGGGCAGGCGATGGGCAATGGCTTTATATTATTACGGCTGGACATTCCCGAAATAGTCGGTCACTGGTCAAAGCGCTGGAGGTGTACGATGATTTGATCGCGGAGGGTATGGTCGATGTGCCCGTGTATGAGAATCTCCATCTGACGAATAATATTCCCGATTCATCCCATTTGTCCAGTGAATGGAATCTCAAAGCGCGCGAAAAAATTGAGCGTGTGCTGGCGAGTGAACCAGCACAACACTGGGTCGATGTTTTGACGGCTGCTGGCGTGCCGTGTACGATTCATCGTACGGCACAGGCGTGGTTGCATAAGTCCGAGACCGAAGAAGCGGCTTTGACGGTTGTGGTTGACGATCCCGAGTATGGTCCGATGCGGCAACTCGGGGTGCAGACGTGGCTTGCCAAAACGCCGGATGAATGCGCGATTCCTAAGGCGTCGAGGCCGTTTGTGGGAGATGTTAAACCCAAACTGAATGGGGATATCGCGGCATCGCTCGGAAAACCTATCCTAAAAGGTGTTCGCGTTCTGGATTTGTCCAATGTGCTCGCCGGGCCAGCCAGTGCGCGCACGCTGGCGGAATACGGCGCAGAGGTTATTAAGATCGATCCGCCAGAACCCTATTTTGGTCCGCGCATTTCCAGTTGGTTTCCCCTGGAAGTTAGTCCCGGCAAGCGCAGCGTGATTTTGAATTTGAAAGACGAGTCTGGCAGGGCAGCTTTTATGAAGTTGGTTGAGACAGCCGATGTTATTGTTCACAATTTCCGGCCCGGGGTTGCGCAAAGTTTGGGTATTGACTACGATGCTGTTAAGAGGCGCAAACCCGATATTGTATATCTCAATTTGACGGCGTTTAATGGTCCGCGTCCGGGTCCGTGGATGAACCGACCGGGTTTTGATCCTTTGCTTCAGGGTTCGACGGGGATACAAATGCGCTATGCTGGCGAGGGTAATAAACCGATCTTGCACGGTTGGGCGTCGTGTATCGATTATATTACGGGTTATTCGGCAACTTATGGCGCGGTGCTGGCGTTGCTCAAGCGCAGGCGCAGTGGCGTGCCCGATGGTGGCGATTTTGTGACGACTTCGCTCGCTCAGGGGGGGCAACTCGTGCAGGCGCCTTTTATGTATGCTTGCGAAGCCAGGTGCTCGGGTGATGAACCAGCGGGACAGGATGCTGTTGGTGAGCACGCGCTTCACCGCATGTATCGCGCGCGCGATGGATGGGTTTTCCTGGGTGGGTTGGCGCATGAGATGGGTAAGTTGAGGTGTGTTGCGGGGTTGGAGAATACACCTGATGAAGATTCTGGTGAATTTTTAGAGGGTGAGATCAAAAAACGCGATGTAGGCCATTGGGTTAAGGTTTTTAACGAGGTGGGGCTGGCCGGGCACCGCATTGATTCGCTTGAGGATATTCGCGAGATGTTTTTGCACGAGGTGTGTGACGAGAATTTGGACGCCTGGGATGATGGGCGCTCCATTTCTATTGTTCGTTTTACGGATCACCCGGTTGGCAGTGCTGTCGATCTCGCGCCGCCCGCTTATGTGCGTTTGAAGAATGCGCCTGTTCAATTGCTCTACGCGTGTCCCAAACAGGGTGCGCATACGAGGGAGATTCTCGGGGAGTTGGGTTATGATGACGACTATGTTGACGGGCTGATCGCAAAGGGCATAGCGAAAGAGCAACTTCACAAATATTATTTGCCACATTAGACGAATAGACGGAGCGGGGTACAACTGCGTCAGCAGTTCATCAGTGAAGCAGATGATGTACATGAGAACTGTCATTGCGGCATGCTTTTAGCCGCAATCCAGAGGTTTTGGGAGGATGGGCGGGGTTCGTTGATTCGTTGATTCGCTGATTCGTCCAGGGAGGGATTATGCCATCAGAAGAAGCGGTTGCACAGGCGAGAGAACGGGCGATTCCCGTGCTGGATGCGTGGATGACCGGTTTTAATGCGCTGGATCTGCAGGCGTGGAAGGCGACGATGCATTTTCCACATTTTCGTCTGGCTTCGGGAATTATGCACCGATGGGAAGACGCGGATATGGACGATACATTTATCGCGCGTGTGAGGACGGGGTTGGGCAATATCGGCTGGCACTACAGTGTTTGGACCCGGCGCGAAATTGTCCATTGTTCGGATGAGAAGATTCACGTTGATACGCAATTTACCCGCTACCGCGAAGACGGTTCGGTGATTGCCGCTCACGATTCACTTTATGTTCTTACGTATGAGGATGGCAGATGGGGTATTAAATTGCGCTCCAGTTTTGCCAGATAGCAGCTATGAGTTATCAGAGAGAGTTTGAAAGCCGGCTGAATGTCGGCGTTGTCGGTGTGGGGTCACATTGCTACAGGAATATCCTGCCTGCGATGCATTATCTTCCGGTGAGGCTTAAGGCTTTTTGCGATTTGAGGCTGGATCTCGCGAAGGCGACGGCGGAGGAATACGGTGTGGATGCTTGCTATGCCAGCACTGCGGATATGTACGCGGGTGAAGATCTGGATTGCGTTTTTATCTGTGTGTCTCCAGAAGCACATCCAGAGCTGGCGTGCGAGGCGCTGGATGCTGGGCTGCATGTGTGGATGGAGAAGCCGCCTGCTACGCTGGCTTCTGACGTGGAGACCATGATGCGCCATCGCGGGGATCGCGTGGTTGTTGTGGGGTTCAAGAAGGCATTTATGCCGGCGACCCGGAAGGTGATTGAGTTGATGGGGACAGAGGATTGCGGTCCGCTCAGGGGACTTTCCGCAGAGTATCCGATGACGATTCCCGAGGATGGGGAGAAGGTGCTCAGAACGCGCGAAGCGCCCAACTGGCTGAAGAATGGCTGTCATCCGCTTTCGCTGCTTCTCGCTGTTGGAGGGGATGTTTCGGCTGTTACTATGCACAGAAGCGATCACGGCACTGGTGTGTGTATTCTCGAATTTGCGAGTGGTGTCGTGGGGTCTTTTAATCTGGTTTCTGCGCGTCGTGGATGCGAGCGGTATGCATTTTGGGGGAATCAGCATGTGGCGATTGACAAAGATCTTCGCGTGACTCTGGAACGCGGTATTCCTTTTAATTATTCAAGTACGAGAAGTTATATTCCCACGGGTTTGGAGTCTGGTGCGATCTCATGGGAGCCTCAAGACACGCTGGGGACCCTTGAGAATAAGGCGCTTTTTACGCAGGGCTTTTACGATGAGATGCGCTATTTCTGCGACTGTGTTCTGGAGGATAGGACGGCGGAGGTCGGGTCCCTGGAGTTCGCGCTGTCTGTTATGAAGGTTTATGAGGCGGCGCTGATGTCGCGAGGGCGCAGGGTCGCGATTCCGAAATGATCTTTAGAAGTTGTTTTAAAATTAATACCTGATGCTACGGATGTCCGGCGTTTTGTCATGCTGAGCGTAGCCGAAGCATCTTTTCCACCTGAGTTGGTAAGAGATTCTTCGACTCCGCTGTGCTCCGCTCAGAATGACAGGGCAATAGCGCATCGCCGAGAAGGGCAAAATGAGTTTTAAAACAGTCTCTAAGGAGTTTTTATGGCTGATCAACCCAATATTCTCTATATCTTTTCCGATCAGCATCGCGGCGATGCGATGGGCTGCGTTGGGCATCCGGCGGTTAAGACGCCGAATCTGGACCGCCTCGCGTCTGAGAGTGTGACTTATACGCAGTGCTATACCAATTGTCCGCTGTGTATGCCGTCTCGCGCATCTATGATGAGCGGTCTGTATCCCCGGGAACACGGGCTGTGGGCAAATGATCAGGACGCCGATTGTGAAGGTCCCAGCCATGTGCGTCAGGTGCGCGATGCGGGTTATCATACGGCTTTGATCGGGAAGTCACATCTCTATCTCCACGGGGGGGTGCCGGCTTCGCATAGCAGAGATCGCGTCGATGTGCTCAATGCGTGGGGGTTTGACGATCCGCACGAGCTTCACGGTCCGATTGCTTCGGGCAAACACAGTTCGCCTTATACCGATTATCTCGATGAGTTGGGTCTGTTGGAGACGCATCGAAAATTTATCAATGATTTTCGCATTCCCTGGCAAAGCGGGACGCTCAAGCCCTGGGAGGAACCTCCCTGTCCACTGCCTACTGAGGCGCATTTAGATAGTTACACGGGGCGCACTGCGGCGAACTGGATTCGCGATTACAAGGGCGATAAGCCTTTTTATTTGCAGGTTCTTTGTCCCGGTCCTCACGATCCGTTTGATTCTCCGCAGGAGTACCGGGATTTGTACGATCCCGGGGATATGCCCGCGGGTATTATGGATGCGCCGGGTGATCCCGTTCCGCTGAATGTTCGACGTATGCAGAGGAGCAAGAATTTGTCGGGTATGACGGTTGAGCAAAAGCAGATTATGATGGTGAATTATTTTGCCAAGATTACGCTTATCGATCACTATATTGGCGAGATGCTCGACGCGCTTGAGGAGACCGGTCTCGCGGATAATACATGGGTTATTTATAACTCCGATCACGGCGAGATGCTGGGCGATCATATGTTGTATAATAAGATCGTTTTTTACGATGCGTCTGTTCGCGTTCCGTTGATTGTGCGTCCGCCGGGAGGTTCGCGGGGTTGGCAAACCGGGGCGTTGACGGATGTGATTGATGTGGTTGCTTCGGTTGTTGATATTGCGGATGCCGAACCGTTGCAGACCGATGGGCAGTCTTTTGTTCCACAGGTTCAAGGAGGTGCCGATGCAGAGGGTGCGCAGAGGGGGAAGGATGCTGTTATTAGCGAGGTTTTAGGCCATACGATGATTTTTGACGGGCGATATAAACTCGGGGTGGAATCGGTTTCGGAGAGGCCAGTTGAACTGTATGATGTTGAGGCTGATCCGGAGGAGTTGAATAATCTGGTGGAAGATGCGGGGCTTGAGTCGGTTCGCCAGGATTTGATTGAGACGCATCTTGGACCACTGCGCGATCGATTTGATCACGATAAATACCAGCGTTGGGTAAATTTGAAAAGATGAGGGAGTTTGTATGGATCGTTTGAAAGATAAGGTCGCTATTGTTACGGGTGCGGGGACGCGCGAGGTTGAGGATCGGAAATTGAGAGGGATAGGGAGTGCGACTGCGGTGCTTTTTGCCCGCGAAGGTGCGAAGGTGATTCTGGCAGATATTGACGGGGAAAATGCGGAGAGGACCCGGGCGGAGATTCGGGCGGAGGGTGGAGAGGCAGAGGTCGTTTTGGCCGATGTTTCAAAGACGGATCAGTGTCGGGCGATTGTAGATGCGGCGATTGAACACTATGGGAAGTTGGATGTTCTGTTTAATAATGTGGGGATTCACGGGCCTGGGAGGGTGACAGAAGTCGAAGAAGAAAATTGGCATCGCGTGATGGATGTGGGGCTTAAGAGTATGGTTTTTTTGTGTAAGTACGCGATTCCCGAGATGGCGGCTTCCGGCGGCGGTTCTGTTATTAATATTTCGTCTATTGACGGTATGCGCGCTGGCAATTCGCGCAATGTTCCCTATGGGATTACCAAGGGGGGGATTATTACGCTGACGCGATTGGCTGCGGTTCACCACGGGCGCGAAAATGTGCGCGTGAATAGTATTGCGCCCGGGCATCTTCACACGACTTTTGTCGGCAATATTCCCCAGGAGTCGCGAGAGCGCCGCCGCAAAATTGCGCCGCTGGGTACAGAGGGAAATGCATGGGATATTGCCTGGGCAGCCGTGTTTTTGGGTAGCGATGAGTCGCGCTGGATTTCGGGGGTGGTCTTGCCCGTGGATGCCGGGCTTTTCGCGGGGTCGCCGCTGTCTATGTATGATAATTTGAATGAGGAGTAGGTAAAAACACAAAAAAGGAGTTTTTTATGGCTTATAAATTTCAACCCGGCAAGATGTATCGCATGCCCACGCATTTCGGCCCGCTTATGGGTCCTCGCCAGGGGCCAGATGGTCGCAAATTTGAATGTGTGGATAATCCGAAGAATACTTCGATTTCGGTGTCGTTTCTTTCAAATGCGGAGCAGCTTAAAGCGCTTTTGCCCG
Source organism: Gemmatimonadota bacterium (assembly GCA_009838845.1). Taxonomy (NCBI): domain Bacteria; kingdom Pseudomonadati; phylum Gemmatimonadota; species Gemmatimonadota bacterium. The sequence continues at coordinate 8,025 of VXRD01000075.1, forward strand.
AGTGTTTTGAACTCGGCGGGGAGCCTGTTGTGTCGGTGTACGCCAATTATATGAAGGAAATTGAGTGGCTGGCAGGGCGCGGTTACAATATTTTGGGTGTTTCTTTTCCGGCGGTGTTTAAGGGAGCGAAAGACCATGTTCGCGGGCCTTTTCTTTCCGTGCTCTGGGAGAATCTCTGTGATCCGATTATTACCGGGCGCGAGGAACTCGGGTTTTCAAAGATCTATTGCGAGATGCCCGAGCCGCGTATTACGAACGGTGAAGCGCAAGCTGTTGCGGGTTGGTTGGGGTTCAATTTTCTGGATATTTCGGTGACGAATCTGAGGCCACCGTCTGAAAATCCGACACCTGCGAAGGGCGGTGGCGCGAGAGTCGATGGGACGCTTCACTACAAATATATGCCGCGGACAGGCGTATGGGGTAAGGAGGATATTGCCTATCCGGTTATTACGCCGGCGAAGGGGGGGCATCGAAAGGTTGAAGAGCACCTGGTTGGCGATGGGTGTATTGCGTGGAACCGCGCGCGTTGGGAAGATTTGCCTACGATGTATAATATTGTCAATGCGCTGGCTGATTTGGAGGTTGTGGAGTATTTGGGCGGGTCGCTTACGCGCACGGTTGGTGGCAAGGATTTGAGCGATCAGCGCATTCTGTACTAATGCACCATGGCCGCTCCGCCCGATACGCTGATTGCCTGTCCGGTCATGTAATCGCCATCGGGAGAGGCCAGAAATGCCGCGACGTTTGCAACATCTTCTGGCTGCCCAATGCGTCCGAGTGGATTGTTCTGAGAGGTGCGTTCGACCATTTGCGCTCTAAAGTCTTCGATCGACGTTTCTCTGGGTTTTAATCCGCTGGCTATGCCGTGCAGGCGTTCGGTTTCAATGAGGCCGGGGCAAATTGCGTTGACCTGAATGCCGTAAGGTCCCATTTCATGGGCGAGGCTTTGCGTGAATCCGATGACGGCAAATTTTGAGGAGCAATAGGCCGCGAATCTGGCGATTCCGCGCAGTCCCGAGGTCGATGAGATGTTGATAATTTTGCCCCCGTTGTTCCGTTTGATGAGGTGGCGGACAATGGCGCGGGAACACAAGAAGGTGCCTTTGACATTTACGCGGTGAACGTGGTCGAATACGTCTTCTTCTAATTCGGCAACGGGTACGCGGTCCGGTCCGGCGGGGGCACCCGCGTTGTTGACGAGGATGTCGATTTTGCCAAAGCGCGCGAGTGCAGCCTGTACCATTTGTTCGACTTGCTCTGCGCTGGTTACATCGACTTCTGTTGCGAGAACCCGTCGTCCCATTGCTTCGATTTCTTCGATAACCGCGGGCAATCCAGCCCAGTCGCCGCGGGCATTTGCATCTATATCACAGATAACAATATCGGCACCTTCTCGCGCAAAACGCAGCGCTATTGCACGTCCGATACCGTGTTCACCTCCAGCACCGGTTATCAGGGCGACTTTGTTTTTGAGATTGGACATATTCTTCCTTTCGTATATAAAGCGGTCAGCAGTCAGCTATCAGCAGTCAGCAAAACAAGCAAGGTATTGCCTTTGGGTGGTTGGGTGGGAGACTGAAAGCTGATGGCTGATGGCTACATATTCGCATTATTATAGCAGGTCGCGGAGAGGAACGCAACAATACCGAGAGGTTGTGTTATGGAATACACTGTTTTGTCAAAGACTGGCTCGACGCGCGGTACGGCGTATGGGATGAGTAATAAAATTATTACGCATGAGGACAAGACGCATGTGGTGTGGCTGGATCAGATTCACAAGACGTATGCGGCAACATATTGTCACGAGGCTAAGGCGTGGAGCGAGCCAGTTTTTGTGGCGGATGGGGTTGATAATCATGCGGGTGCGGCGATGACAATGGATTCGAAGGGGTTTCTCTATCTCGCGTTTGGTCCGCATCACAATCCGATGCAACACGCGGTGAGTGTGCGTCCCAATGATGCGTCCTCGTGGAGAATGCTTCCTCCTTTTGGCGGTGCGAATGCGACGTATCCCAGTCTGGTGTGTGATGCGCGCGATGTGTTGCACGCGTGTTATCGGGGGGCGTATGAGCGCGAGCGGCCCTGGGGCTTGTTTTATCAGCAGCGGTCCGTGAATGGGGATTGGACAGTGCCGGTGAAGCTGGTCGATCCTCAGGGACCACCGGCTTATGTGCATCTTGAGAATTGTATCCACATTGAGGGCGATGTGCTGTATTTGTCTTTTCATCTGGCGCGGAGCAATGAGGATAATCCGGGAGATACAAAGGGCCGCGGTTTTGGCATTATGCGGTCGCGCGATTGGGGTGAGACCTGGGAGACTGTGGCGGGGGAGAGGCTCGACTTGCCCGTGACGCCGGATTCTCCGTGTGTGATTGAATACAGCGATGGGTTTGATATTCGCATTGGCAATGTGGTGACCTGTGCGGGCGATGTGGTGCTTTTTACGTTGAACCGGCGAGAGGGCGAGTTTGACGAGACGTTTTTGTATCGCTGGCAAAGGGGGAGGTGGGAGCGCAAGTCTTTTTTGCCTTTGGCTGAGAAAGTTTTTGGGCAGTGTGCGATGTCAGATCGGTGTGTGTTGAGTGTGTCAAAGGATGGGGTGCTGTACGCGGCGGGTGTGGTGTGTAAGCGCGGCGGGCATTGGGCCGATCCGACAAATGCGATTGTGTTGTTTGTATCGCGGGATGTGGGGGAGACCTGGCGGGCGTACCGGGTTTCGCCGGAGGATGAGACGGTGTCGGATTGGTTGCCGAGTTTGGAGCGTTGCGCTACTTCCGAGAACAAGGTCGGGGTTCCCCAGCTTTTGTACACGCACGGTGAAATAGGTGAGGGTTGCAGTCCGGATATCGATACGGAAATTCGGCATGTGTTTTTGGACGAGGTTGCCGAGCGCGAGAATGCACTGGTGGATCGCGCGGTGTCGGGGTTGGCAGATGTTGTCGGGTTGCCATTTTCCAGGGCGCAATGGCAAAAGGTGCGGGGGCAAATTGAAAGGCAGGGGCGGCAATATGTCGCTTTGCGCAATGTGTCGGTGGGGTATGATGTGGAGCCACCTCTGGTGTTTGTGCCGGGGGATGTGCCCGAGGGTGAACAGCAGCCGTTTGCGCTGAGTGAGGCCGGTATTGCGCGGCCGGATGCCGATGATGAGCTGGCTTTTTTGCCGGTGAGTTCTCTTGCGCGTTTGATTGAGCAGAGGGAGGTTTCACCGGTTGAGTTGACGCGGTTGTACCTGGATCGCCTTGCGCGTTATGGGGAGAAGTTGAAGTGTGTGGTTACGCTGACAGAAGATCTGGCGATGGAACAGGCAAAGGCCGCTGAGGCGGAGATCGCAAGGGGCGATTATAGAGGTCCGTTGCACGGTATTCCCTGGGGCGCGAAAGATCTGTTGAGTACAAAGGGGATTCGCACGACGTGGGGGGCTACGCCGTTTAAGGATCAAGTGCCTGATGAGGATGCGAGTGTGGTGAAAAGATTGAGACAGGCGGGTGCTGTGCTGGTTGCCAAATTGTCACTGGGCGCGCTGGCGTCGGGACCGACGTGGTTTGAGGGTATGACGCGCAATCCTTGGGATACCGATACGGGATCGAGCGGGTCGTCGGCCGGGTCTGGCGCTGCAACTGCGGCGGGATTGGTTGGGTTCAGTATCGGGTCTGAAACGCACGGTTCTATTGTTTCGCCCAGTCACACATGCGGTGTGGTTGGGTTGCGCCCGACTTATGGGCGGGTGAGTCGTTATGGGGCTATGGCGCTGAGCTGGACTATGGATAAATTGGGTCCTATGTGTCGCAGTGTGGAGGATTGTGCTGCTGTGTTTCACGCGATTTGTGGACCGGATGGAAGGGATCGCTCGGTGGTGGATGCGCCGTTTAACTGGTGTCCCGATGTGGATTTATCCGGGTTGCGGATTGGATATCTGGCGTCTGAGTTTCGGAAGGAGGCAGATGGCGAAGATCCCACTGGCGTTTATGCCGCTGCGCTGGACGTGATGCGCGGTTTGGGCACTGATTTACAACCCGTTTCGCTGCCGGATTATCCAACGGATGCGATTATGATGGTGCTTCGGGTTGAGTCTTCCGCGATGTTTGACGATGCAACTCTGCGCGGAGAACTGGATGTGATGACGGAGGCGGATAAGAGTTCGTGGCCCGATAATTTTCGAGCGGCGCGCACGGTGACGGCTGTGGAGTATTTGCGGGCGCAGCGTTTGCGTGCTCTGTTGATGCGCGATGTGGCGCAGGTGATGCAAGACTGGGATGCGGTGTTGGTGCCGCGCGGTGGTAGGACGAGTTTGGCTGTGACTAATTTGACGGGCCATCCTGCGGTTATTTTGCCCTGTGGGTTTGCAGAGGGTACGCCGAGAGGGTTGACTTTTTTGGGCAATTTGTACGATGAGGCGACGATTCTCGCTGTTGCACGCGCTTATGAACAGGCTACGGATTGGCACGCGATGCATCCGATATTATGAAAACCGCGAATCTACGAATCAGCGAATCTACGAATC
>VXRD01000076.1 GCA_009838845.1 Gemmatimonadota bacterium
TACAAACTTATAATCGAGAAATGGAAATTTCAACAGTGGTTCCACGTCTGAACCACTGGATTAATGCCTGGCTTCCTATCCTCTATAAAGAAGAAAATACGTCAATGGTTCCGTTTTTATTGATATATTTCAGCGGAACCTGTATCTTTACTTTTCGCGGCAAATATGCGGACGTGGTGGAATTGGCAGACACGCCAGATTTAGGATCTGGTGGGGTAAAACCCGTGGGGGTTCGAGTCCCCCCGTCCGCACCAAAGAACAATCAGACGATGCGAGGCCCTACTCCTTGAATCGCTGGCGCGAGAACTCCCTTTGGGGAGCTTTTTTATTTATTGTTTAACAGATCCGATAACAATAAAAACAACGTGAAAGCGAGGAATTTGTGGCAACATTTTTGAATCGCGATCAAGTAAGAGCAATTCGAGCGGAATTTGGCACCCCGGTTTATGTTTACGACCAGCGCACGCTGGAAGCACAGGCCAAGGCGGTGTTAAACTTCCCCAATGCCTTTGGACTTACTGCGCGCTATGCGATGAAAGCATTGCCCAACAGCACCGTAATTCGCATCTTAACGCAAAAGGGATTGCATATCGATGCCAGTAGTGGATATGAAGCCGAGCGCGCCATGCGGGCAGGTGTGCCTGGCCATCATATCATGCTTACGGCACAGCAGATACCAAAAAATTTGAAATACCTGATCGAGCAAGGTGTGATCTTTAATGCGTGTTCCCTGAATCAACTGCGAACTTATGGCGACCTGTTCTCTGGACGATCCCTTTCCGTGCGGATCAATCCCGGTATGGGGTCTGGGCACAGCAAACGCACTAACGTGGGGGGACCTGCGGCGAGTTTTGGGATCTGGCATGAATATATCTCCGATGTCCATGAAATTTGCAAACAACGCGATTTGACAATAACGACCATGCATACGCATATCGGGTCGGGCAGCGATCCCGAAGTGTGGGAACGCGTCGCGTTGATGTCATTGAAAATTTGCGTTGGATTTGAAAACACCACCACATTGAGCCTGGGAGGCGGGTACAAGATTGGGCGCATACCGGGCGAAGTATCGACGGATTTGCAGGTAATCGGGCAACATGTGGCCGAAGCCTTTGAAATGACCGCGAGACAAACCGGACGATCGTTGCGCCTGGAAGTGGAACCAGGGACATATCTGGTCGCAAATGCTGGCGCAATCGTTGCAACGGCGATTGATGTGGTAGATACCGGAAAAGACGGGTACAAATTTATCAAAACCGATACCGGGATGACCGAAGTGATTCGCCCGAGCATGTACGGGGCGCAACATCCCATTGAAATCGTACCCGCACAGGCGGAGAAACGCGGAGTTGCCGAATATATTGTGGTGGGACATTGTTGTGAAAGTGGCGACGTATTAACCCCTGCGCCCGATGATCCCGAAGGTTTGCAGCCCCGGATGTTGACACAGACAAAAGAGGGAGACGCAGTGGTCATTGGCGGAGCGGGAGCGTATTGTGCGGGCATGTCGTCTAAAAATTACAACTCCTTTCCCGAAGCGGCCGAAGTATTATTGGACAGAGACGGCGCATTGCACTTAATTCGGAAACGCCAGACACTGAATCAGGTCCTGGAAAATGAAATTGTACCGGATTTTTTGACCACTAAGAGCTAATCTATGACTTATGACGCAATTGTATTGGGTGCAGGAATCAATGGATGCGGCATTGCGCGTGAACTCGCCGAACGCGGGCAACGGGTGCTGGTGCTGGACAAGGGAGCGATTGGCGGGGGCACATCGTCCAAATCGTCGCGATTGATCCACGGTGGATTGCGCTATTTGGAAACGCGACAATTTGGGCTGGTGCGAGAGGCTTTGAGTGATCGTCTGGAACTTTTGGGACGCTATCCCGAACTGGTCTCAATGCGACCGTTTTATTTGCCAATCTATCGCAAGAGCCCGCGTCCCGTCTGGAGGTTGTGGACGGGTATCAAGCTCTATGACGCACTGGCTGGGCGGCACAATATCTATCGGTCACGTAAAGTCCCTCGAAAGCTATTTACCCGCGAATTTCCTGCATTAAAACGAGAAGGAATTCGGGCAGTACTGCGCTATTACGACGGCAAGACAAACGATCTCGCACTCACAAAGCGCGTGGCAGAAGATGCGCAAGAACTGGGATGCGTATTTCGCGAAGGGATAGACGTTCAACACGTGGCCTGGGATGAAAGTGGATTTGCCGTGTTGGTCGAAGAAAAAAAATATCGCAGTCACACCCTGATCAATGCAACGGGACCGTGGATTGATGAAGTCATAGCGCGCTATCAGTTCCCCTCGCGATTTCAGATTCGCAAAGTGAGCGGCATTCACATTTTTGTAGATAAACTGCTCACACCCCACCCCTTGTTTTTACAAACCGAAGGCAAGCGCATCTTTTTTCTTATCCCCGAGCCAGAACGCGACCAGACAATAATTGGCACAACCGAGCGCGAAGAGCGAGGACGCGTAGATGACGTCGTGATTCAGGAGGAAGATATCAATTATTTGATTCGGGCAGTAAATGCGTACTTGACGCCAAACTGCCAGCTTCAGCACGCGGATATCACAGATGCCACTGTGGGGGTTCGTCCCCTCGTAGAAAAAAAGGGCGACGCAACCGTGCTCTCGCGGGAATACGAACTGGATTTGCACACGCGCGGGCAAACCCAATTCCTCAATATATTCGGCGGAAAACTGACGACGTACTTATCGCTATCGCGCCGAGTCGCTAAAACACTCGGCATCAAAGAAATCGCATCGATGGCACTACGCGCTTAACCGGAGAAAATAGATGCTCAAAAAATTAGACAACTTCAAAACAGCCGTTCTGCCCGAGCGCAAATTTGGCTTCTGGCAAATGGCGGGACCGGGTGCCATCCTGGTCGGGCTGTCCATCGGCGCAGGCGAGATCATTGTGTGGCCTCTTGTAGTCGCTGAATATGGGGCGAGTATGATCTGGGCTGCGGTACTCGGTGTGTTTTTGCAAATGTGGATCAACTTTGAGGTCGGGCGATGGACAATAGCCACGGGCGAGACAGTATATACGGGATTTGCGCGTGTGTGGCGCGGCTTTGCACCACTATTTATTTTAATCACATTATTCTCCTGGATCGCCCCGGGATGGGGACGCGCTTCGGGATTAGCCCTCAAAGCTCTGCTCGTCGGTCCTTATGGTTGGGGCTCGGATACATTTTGGACCGTGATTACATTTATCGGCGTCGCACTAATTTTATTTGGCCCCAAGCTCATTTACAATTCAATGGAAAAAGCCGTTGAACTGATGGTGGCGATTGTCACCATAGGATTAATTATGGTGGCTTTTGCCGTGAGCACGGCAGAAACGTGGATCGACCTGGGAAAAGGAATCGCGAACATCGGTTACAAAGATCCAAATATGTCCGTAAAGGCACTATTCATCGCCATCGTATTTGCCGGAGCTGGGGGAACAGCAAATTTGTTTTACACCTTTTATTTGCGCGATAAACACATCGGCATGGGCGCACATGTGCCAATCATGCAAAATCCATTGCGGAGCCGCGCAGAAGCCATACCGTCAACCGGATTTGTATTTGAAGAAACAGAAGAAAACGCGACGAGGTTCAAGGCCTGGTGGGATTATATAAAAAAAGATCAGATGTTGTTTTTCTGGGGATTAAACTCCATTACAATGATGTTATTCATCTTTGGATCTCTCGCAGTCCTGCATCCCCAGGGCATCGTGCCTGCGCAAGGCACGCTGATTTGGGACGAAGCCGCTATTCTGGGCGAAATTTGGGGCGACATGGGCCGCGTGATCTTTCTCCTGGTGGGGCTGGCAACGCTATTTGGCACACAACTCGCCCTCGTGGATGGGGTCTCGCGATCAATAGCAGACATTGTATATACCAATTTTAAGGGCGCGCAAAAACGAGAACTGAGCTGGTGGTATCTTCTCGTCGCGGGAATATGGATTGTGGCAGGATGTGTGATCACTTTTGTGATGGAACAATACGGTGTAAGTGAGTTGGGCTTTCTATTCAATGCGGCCTATATGGGCGGATTTGCCATGGCGATTTACGTGCCACTGATGCTATACATCAATTATCGCTACTTGCCAAAAACCGCCCAACCTGGCAAAGGGTGTACCGCGATGATGGTAATTGCATCACTGGTATATGTAGTATTTGCCATAGCCTGTATTTTGTGGGAAGTGGGTATTTTGGCTTAAAAAGGAAGGGACCAATGGACAGACGCAAACGCTTCTTCTCGCCTTATGAATCTATTTTTGCGTGGATGCGGGCGACAAAATCCGAACTAACTTTTGATGGACAGACTGTGGATGACTGGCGTCTGTGGAGTCAAAAATTCCGCGCGCGATTGACGAAAAATCTGGGACCAATGCCAGAACGCGTGCCCCTTCGGGCAGAAGTGCTACGCCGGGACGACATGGGGGATTACGTGCGCGAAAAAGTCGCGTTTGACACAGAGCAGTTTGCCAGTGTCCCCGCATTTGTACTGGTGCCAAAGGGACTGAAGCGAGGCGAAAAGCGTCCGGGGATTCTGGCAGCACACGGTCATGGGATAGGCAAAAATCCACTCGTGGGTTTGGACGCAGATGAAAAGCCACACGAGGATTATCAGAAGCAGTTGGGTATCCAACTCGTGCAGCGAGGCTATGTGGTCATCGCACCGGATTGGCGCGGATTTGGCGAGCGGATGAGCCCCGAAGATTGGGTGCGCCAAACGCGCGACAAGTGCAACGTAAATTACATGGCAGAAGGGTATCGCGGATATCACTTTTTGGCATTGCAAATCTGGGATGGGTTTCGCACACTGGATTATTTACAGGCGCGCCGAGAAGTGGATGAAAAGCGAATCGGGTGTTTGGGCGTGTCATTTGGCGGCACAATGACGACCTATTTGACCGCTCTGGATCAGCGGATCAAATGCGCGTGTATCAGCGGATATCTCAGCACATTGCGAGAAGGCGCAATGCCCGGAAGAGCAAATTTTTGCGGTGCGCAATATATGCCGGGGTTGATGGCGATCGGCGATATTCCCGATGTTGCGGGCTTGATCGCGCCTCGCCCTCTGGTCGTGGAGATGGGCGAACGCGACCCGGGTTTTCAAATCTCAGATGCTGAACGGGCATTTCGCCACCTGTCAAAAATCTATCGCGCGGCAGATGCACGCGATCAGTTGGTGAAAGATCGATTTGATGGGGTCCACGAATTTAGTGGCCACAAGTGTTTGGATATATTTGACAAATATCTGAAGGGATAAGACAGTGTGTATCGCTGTTTTCTTCCCGGTTGATTTGCAGGAGATCTTTATGCCCAGAGAGCCAGAAGCATCTTGGGAAAATGGGATTCGCAGCGTGCGCCGCGATGAAATAGGGCGTTTGTGTCAGCTACTCGACAACGTATTTTTCGAGGGGCTGTCAGATATTCAACCACACGCCTTCAACGACGATAATATGCACAATTTGCGCGTGGTCGTAGAAAACGGCGAAGTCGTATCACACATCGGCACAATTCGGCGGAACATATCCATTATGGGATGCACACTCCGCGTAGCGTCTCTGGGAGGGGTGGCGACTTACGAAGCCCATCGGGGTAAGGGCCATGCCACGGCACTCTTGCGAGATACCATGCGCCACTGCCGCAAAGATGGCGTGGATTATATCCTGGTATCGGGATATCGCAACATGTACCACCGATATGGGTGTCGATATGTGGGACGAGACAGGATATTTCACATCGCAAGCGAGAGGGCAAACGACTTTGACGATACAACCTGGACGATAACACAGGCATCAAAAGCAGATATCGAAACAATTGGAGCCATTTACCGGCGCGAACCCGTACGCTGGTTGCGCCCGCCTTCGGACATCGCCTTTGGCATAGATGGATGGGTGCAGAACCGCCCGGCAAAAACCTACCTGATCCATCGGGGTGATCAACCCGTTGCTTTTGGAGTCATACAACAGGCGCGCGAGCGAGATGCAGGACAAGTGAACTTGCTCGATTACGCGGGTGAGCGGTCTGCAATCGTCGGCGCATTGGGCAAATTTATCGACAATCAGCATTTGAATCAGTTGTCTTTGCACGTCAAGAGATTCGACACCGTATTGCGCGGCCTGCTGGAAGCGCGCGATTTGACTGGTGAACCAGCCAATCTGCCCGGCACGACCATGATCATTCACTTTGAACAGTTGCTCAAAAAAATGCGCCCCTATTTTATCGAACGAATTGGAGAACACGCCGCCCGGGGGCTGGTATTTCGGGAAGTGGGCGATGAATATCACATCTACTACGGCGGCGACCGCGTGGTCGCCGAAAGCCGAGGTGCAGCGGCACAGCTAATTTTTGGAACCCTGGAAGGAACTGAGAACGCGATGTTAGATGCAGGCGGACGCGCCGGTGAGATCTTGCGTGCCTGCTTGCCAATCCCTGGGGTTTGGTACGGGGTGAATCATCTCTGAGTTCGCCAAATAACTGCTCCGCATCTCAAACTCTATTTTATCTTGCTATCTGATATTGTGTGCCTTATACTTACGGTGCATATCGGATTCTCACAAACAGTAAGGATATTTTCATGACAGCTCCAGATGGTGATTCCGCAGATATACTCTATGAGCAAGTCCTCGATAATGCGCGTCGAGAAATTGAAGATGCATTGGCTATAATAGACGAATTGCGCCAATCAATCCGTCAGGTGGAAGCTCGAGTTGAAGCCGCCCAATCAATTTATAACGCCGTTACCGCGAGATTGAATCTGGAAGATGAACTGGCCGAAGAAGAAATACACCTGGACACCCTACCACCTGTTGAGCCACCTGGAGTAGCTTCAGAACCGTCGCTACCATCCAAGCCGCCCGAACCGGAAGAACCTCTGGAGGTCAATGAGGCAGAATCCCCCTCCGAACAAGAGGATGCGCCAGTGCTCTCTGAGGCTGAGCGCGCGCTTATCAGTGAACATCTGCTATCAAAGCGCAGAGGATAAGCACCTACATACTTATCATTAACAGAACAGGGCTTCGTATCTTGCAGAACTCCCTGTTCTTTGTATTTTAGGGGATGGATTTTAAAAAATGCAAACACGCCAATCGAAGGAATTTTTATGAGCATGTGTGACACGGAGAAGTCCGTTGACGAGATGGACGCCCGGGAACGGGCACGACATATTGACGATCTGACACCCAGAGGTGGTTTATATACCGAAGTACAGCGCGAGGTACATCCCCAGTCGAACAGCTCGTGGCGCGTATCGCCCGACCCTTGGTGGCTACCGCCTCCGGTCCTATCACACCTTGAAGCATTGGGGCAGCATCTCTATCAGTTTTACAAAGCACTGAATCTATTGTATTCGCAAAGTATAAGGGGCATTCAACCCGCATGGATTGCGCGGTATCTGGATCAGGGCAAATCGGAAGAAGTGATCAAATTTGGGCAAATGAGCCGATTCAAAAGCCATGTGCCCCTCGTGATTCGGCCCGATGTGATACCCACGCGAGCGGGAATGATTGCGACGGAATTGGATTCCGTGCCCGGTGGGATTGGATTTACGGCGAGCCTGGCCGAACGATATGCCACACTCGGCGATCAAATTGTGGGCGGTGTGAACGGGATGGTCACTGGATTTGCACAGATGATCCGCGACGTTGCCGGCACAGACGCGCCTGTTTTGGGCATAGTGGTCTCGGAAGAAGCATCGGCTTATCGGCCCGAAATGTCGTATTTGGGCGACCGATTGAATGCCATTGGTCTGGAAACTTACGTCATTGGCCCCGAAGAAGTATCTTTTATCGAAGATGGACTATTTGTCAATGGGGCAAATGGTCGCCAGCGCATAGACGTTATATACAGGTTTTTTGAATTATTCGATTTGCGAAATCTGCCCCAAATCGATTTAATTTTTTACGCGGTACGCAAAGGCCTCGTCAAGCTCACCCCCCCCTTAAAAGCGTATCACGAAGAAAAAATGATGATGGCGCTGTTTCACCATCCCCTGTTATCGGATTTCTGGCATCGACATTTGGGCAAAAAATCCGTGGCCTTTTTGCAGCAAACCTTTCCCAAAACGTGGATCTTAGATCCCGCGCCTTTGCCCCCCCATGGCGTTATTGCGGGATTGGAAATTGACGGGCAATCCTTTTCAGATTGGCGTGCGCTGGGGCACCTGGGACAAAAACACCGGCAACTGGTCATCAAACCCTCGGGATATTCTGAAATGGCCTGGGGCAGTCGCGGTGTAGCCATTGGGCACGACATGGCCGAACGAGATTGGCAAGGCGTGATCGACGAAGCGCTATGCGCTTTTGAACAAACACCCCATATCATGCAGGAATTTCACAATGGCGCGACTTTTTCTGCATCGTACTACGATTACGAAACCGATCAAATCGAAACATTCAGAGGACGGGTGCGACTGCAACCCTATTATTTTGTCATAAAAAACAAAGCAGTACTTTCGGGCTTACAGGCAACGGTCTGTCCAGCAGACAAAAAAATATTGCACGGAATGGTGGATGCAGTAGTAGTACCTGGCGCAATTAAAGATACTTAAAGGTGAAAAACATGACACTTGATGAAAAACTCGCACAGCTAAATGCTATGCTCAAAGACATGGGCAGTGTGGTCGTGGCATTTTCGGGCGGAGTTGACAGCGCGTTTTTGGCCGCGGCAGCACATCGGGTTCTGGGCGACCGCGCGCTGGCAGTAACCGCAGTCTCCGCGAGTTATGCGTCTGGCGAACTCGAAAAGGCTCAAACACTGGCCGAGCAAATTGGCATTCAACTCGACATTGTCTATACCCGGGAAATGGAAAACCCCGACTACGTAAAAAACGATCCCGATCGGTGTTTTCACTGCAAAAGCGCGCTGGCCGATAAGCTGGACGAAGTAATCGAACACTATACAGACCAATTTGAGTATTTACTTTACGGCGCGATAGCCGACGATGTAGGTGACTATCGCCCGGGTATGGCTGCCGCTGAATCCCGGGGTATTCGCGCGCCGATGGTCGAATTGGGATTCACCAAAGACGATGTCAGAACATTGTCAAAGCGATGGCACCTGCCCACCTGGGACATGCCCGCATCGGCGTGTTTGTCTTCTCGAATACCCTATGGCACAGCCGTCACAGAGGAAGCATTGCGTAAAATTGATCGCGCCGAACAATTTTTAAAATCCCGTGGATTTGTGCAAGTGCGCGTTCGGCACCACGAAGATATTGCCCGAATAGAAGTCCCACCTGAAGATCTGGTGCGTTTTTTTCAAGATGGCACAAACGAGGCTGTGGCTCGGGAACTCAAAAATATCGGATATCGCTATGTCACTCTCGATCTCCAGGGATATCGCACGGGCAGTTTGAATGAAGCGTTATTGTTGATTCGCTGATAAATATGGCCTTACTCGAAATAAAAAAATTCGGTTGTCCAACGCTGCGAAAAAAGGCGACACCTATCCGCGATATAACCGATGATGTGCGGCAGCTTGTTGCGGACATGTTCGAAACAATGTATGAGGCCGAAGGCGTTGGCCTTGCGGCGCAACAGGTGGGCTTTACAGGGCGACTTCTGGTAATGGATGTCCGTCCTCGCGACCCCATGTCGGAACCCCTGGTATTTATCAACCCAGAAATTTTATGGGCAGAAGGCGAATGTATTGGCGAAGAAGGGTGTCTGAGCCTGCCGGAAATTGTCGGAGATGTCAAACGTCCGGCACAGGTGCGAGTGCGCGCGCTCAACGAAAATGGAAGTGTATTTGAGATGACACTGGAAGGCATTGCCGCCAAAGCTCTTCAGCACGAAATTGACCACCTAAATGGCGTACTAATCCTCGAACATTTCAACGCGATCAAGCGCAATTTATTGCGCGGACAATTGCGCAAACTACAGCGCGAAGGCAAAACACAGGCATCGAAATTGACGTACGTATCGCACTGACAACCGACTATCTATGGCATCTTATATTGATTTGCATCTGCATTCGACGCAATCGGATGGCACATTCTCTCCAATGCAGGTTGTTCAGCGAGCAGCCGAATTGGGATTATCGGCCATCAGTCTGACGGATCACGATTCGGTTGCTGGCGTGCAAGAGGCTCAGAATGTCGGTCAGAACATCGGTGTGGAAGTAATTCCCGGCATCGAATTGAGCGCGCAGGAAGCCGGCATAGACATCCACATCCTGGGCTATTTTATCGACCCTGTAAATTCGGATTTACTGGCGTATTTACAGAAATTTCAAGATGCGCGACACAATCGCGCTAAAAAAATAGTGGCTCGACTCAATCGCCTGGGCGTGCGGATCACGATGGCGCATGTATTACTCAAAGCGGGCGATGCTGCTATCGGGCGCCCCCATGTGGCGGACGTGCTGGTCGAAGAGGGTTTTGTATTTTCACACGATCACGCATTCCAAAAATATCTGGGATATGGAAAACCCGCGTACCAACCCAAATTTGTATTGACGCCGAGCGAAGCGGTAGAAGTTATTCACGCGGCTGGTGGATTGGCCAGCCTGGCACATCCCGTTTTGTACCGCCGCGATGCTCTCATTCCCAACCTGATCAAACAGGGATTGGACGGTATAGAAGTGATGCATGTCAAACACGCCCACGCAGATGTGCGTCGCTATTCGGATATGGCAAAACACTATGGCCTCCTCTCAACTGGCGGATCAGATTGCCACGGCGATGGTCGCGGTCAAGCCGTAATGGGAACCGTTCGGGTTCCTTCGGCATTTTTGGATGCAATGAAGGAAAAATTGGCGCAGTAGAGGCGACGTCTATGTGCCGGCCCACTCCGTATTTTAGATATGAATGACATTCCATTCTTGGACAAAAACCGGGCAGATCAGTATTTTCTAAATACCTTCGAGGTACTCAAAGCCGAAAGCCGCAATCCATCGGTGGTTATGGAGGTATTTCCCAATGCCGATGGTCTCTTGTGCGGCATCCGAGAGGTCCTGGATATTTTGCGCCAGATATTGCCCGAAAATACAGAGATCTGGTCGCTGGAGGAAGGATCGGCAATGGCGCGCAAAGAAGTGGTATTGCGCCTTCACGCAGATTATCGCGCCATCGGAATTTTTGAAACGGCTTTATTGGGCACGCTCGCTCACGGCAGCGGTTGGGCCACTGCGGCGCGCGCCTGTGTGGAAGCCGCGGGAGAGATACCCGTGATCAGTTTTGGCGCGCGGCACGTACATCCCGCTGTATCAGACCGCATGGAATACGCCGCATTAATCGGGGGCTGTGCGAGCTGTGCAACACCGGCAGGCGCAGCCCTATCCGATCAAAAAGCATCGGGCACCATGCCACACGCTCTGATGTTGATTTACGGCGATACAGTAGCTGCCGCCCGGGCTTTTGATACCCACATGCCAGATTCCGTGCGACGTGTTATACTGGTAGATACATTTCGAGACGAAGCCGAAGAAAGCGTGCGCGTCGCGCGTGCAATGGCCGGACGATTGTGGGGAGTCCGCCTGGATACACCCTCGGAATTGGGTGGGGTTACACCCGATCTGGTCTGGCGCGTGCGCAGGGCATTGGACGATGCGGGCTTTGACCAGGTGGGGATTTTTGTAAGTGGCGGGTTAACGCCCGAGCGGATTTCAGAATTTGTGCGGCTGAAGTGTCCGATTGTCGGTTTTGGCGTGGGCAGTGCAATCAGCGGCGCATCCCCGATTGATTTTACAGCAGACATTAAGCAAATCGATGGCAAACCCATCGCCAAACGCGGTCGCAAACCGGGTATTCAGGACAATCCTCGGCTTCGAAAAAAGAAGTAGCGGTTCGTGTTATGGTGTCCCTCTATGTGGAGTGGAAATTGAATATCAAAGTGCTCTTTTTTGCATCTTGTCGCGACTTGATTGGCACTGGCGAGCGGGTAATGACACTACCAGATGGTGCGACAGTAACGGATTTGATATCAAAGCTCGCAATGGAACAGGCGCGATTTACAGACATGGCACCGAGTTTGATGGTATCGGTCAATCAGGCATATGTGGAACGGGATGCGGAACTTCAAGATGGCGATGAGATAGCATTCATTCCCCCTGTAAGTGGTGGATAGGAGCCTACCCATTCGCCTTTAGAGGAAATTATTATGGCTGGCGATGTGTATAAAATTCAGGAAGAAGAGATAAAACCAGATGCGTTGTACAATGCGGTGCTGGCAGATTCGGACGGCGCTGTAACCACATTTGCGGGCGTGGTGCGAGACAATACAAAAGGACGCGGAACCTCCTATCTGGTCTATGATGCCTATAGAGACATGGCCGAAAAGAAAATGCGTGAAATTGGAGATGAGGTAAAAGAAAAGTGGGATGTGGATTGCGTGGGAATATTGCACCGCGTGGGACGGTTGGAAATTGGGGAAATCAGCGTGCTAATCGCGATTTCTTCCCCACATCGCAAAGCGTCTTTGGAAGCGTGTCACTACGCGATTGATCGGTTAAAACAGACCGTACCGATTTGGAAAAAAGAAGTTTGGACAGACGGAGGTGAAGCCTGGATCGAGGGCGACCCATCTGCCTCGGTGTCGAGATGAGAGTCAGTAAAAAAGTAACGCGAACCGCAGGACTGAGAACGTCCTGCGGTTTTTTTTATACTTTTTGCAATGCGGCGTGAAAAGTCCAGAGACGCCATTGGGCATTGTCGAAATTTGAGAGTTTGATCCGTATTTCCGAAGATCCAACTGGAAGTTCACATGGAATATGGTCAATGGCGAACCCATTCTCATGTTCCCCCGCATAGATCTCCTCACCATTGACCCACACGCGAATCCAATCGTCGTAACCGATGGCAAGGGTGTACGCCTCTGCTTCGGACAGAGTAATTTGTCCCACCGCATAAGCCGAGACATTGGCGGGTTGGGTGCCCACATTGGTGCGTTTGCGACCTCGAAGGTGCCGCGTGAAATCGCACCAACCCCGCTCTGAATCCGCGTGAATAGGCATAGAAAATATGGTGGGCGCATTCTCACCCATGTAGATGTCAAAATCAGCGGTATGGACATCGGACCAATCCGCGACAGATTTCTCGGCCCATTCGGACCGATTGAAATCTTCGCGTGTATTGCAGGGAAAAGGCCCGGCGATTTGCCATTGGGCTGGGGTGAGAATAGCCGGGGATTCGGCGGGATTGACATAGGCGTAAATAACGCTTTCAAGATCATTCCCGCGGGAGCCAAAACGAATAATAGCCGAATGATCAAACCATATTGGATCGGGACCAAAAAAGCGGTACATCACCCCTTCGTAACCAGAGCCACCCGCCGTGTGTCCAGTACTCCGATGGATATGCGGCGCGCCGACCCAGTCGGTTTGTGCCTTCCATATCCCAAAGCTCATATTGAAAATATCCTCGCCGCCAATGCCGCGCAGGGCGTGAGGATCGCTTTCACCATCGAGCAACCACAGGTCTCCCCCGGTATGATACCAGCCATCAGCGCGATCTCTTACCACCACACCCTTGACCATGCCCGCGATAAACCCACTACCCGAATAGTCGGCCATCAGCATACTGCCGAGCGATTGGGCGGGGTATTCGCCCCGGTGCGTGACGTGGAGGCGCAATGGAGTCAATTCGGTATTGTCATACGACGACCAATCGGCCATGAACCAGAGCGAAATGGCGCGACCACTATTATTCGTGATTTCGAGACGCAGCGATTTGAAAGGGATGGGCAAATAACAATTGAGCGCGTTTTTGGGAAGGATTTTGATGGCCGCACTATCAATGGGATAAATATCGTGTTCGAAGAGAATGGCAAAAAAACGAGCGATGGGGAGATCTACAGTGGGATCGTCCTCCCCATCGCAATAGAGGCGGAGTTGCAAATCGTGGATGGGATCGCACGCATCGCCTTCGCGCTTATACCCATAAGTGAGCCACCAGTGATCGATACACCCTGGACCTTCTTCATCAAAGAGAACTACCGTTTCGCCAGAAGCCACATTGGGACGACGGGTAACGCGCTGACTTTTGCCGCGAATGGGCAATTCGAGCTCTGCGTGAAAAAGGCGATTCATCAATGGAATATTCAATCTGATTTTTTGTGTTCAGAAGAAATAACAATAAAACCAATGACGAACAAAGTCACTATAAATGTCATAAACAGCATCATTCCAACAGGCATTGTGTGCCTCCTTTTGGCTTAATGAATTGTAAAAAATCCTCTTATGCTGTAAAGAAAGCGACGACGGTCCAGCAGATTGCTGCCATGCCAGCGGCAATGGAGGCTTGTGGAATTTGCGTTTTGACGTGATCCATCAGATCGCAACCCGTACACATAGAACTGAGAACCGTAGTATCTGAAATGGGCGAGCACTGATCGCCGTAAACGCTACCGTCTATAACGGCGGCAAAACACAGCGTCATAAAAAGTTCGGGATGTGAAAGACCATTTGCACCCGCAACCGCCCAGGCCAGTGGCATAGCCAGTGGGAAAGCAACTGCATACGTGCCCCAACTCGTACCTGTGGAAAAGGCAATCGCCATAGTGAGAATTTGAAGCAAGACCGGCAAAATGAAATATGGAATGGTATCTCCGAGTTGCTCCACCAAAAAGATGCCTCCGCCCGTTTCCTTGCTGATACCGCCAATAGTGATGGCGAGCAAGAGAATAACCGAGCCGAGCACCACGCCTTTGAGACCATCGTGAAAACCCGCGACAATGTCTTTGAGCGACATGCCCTTGGCAAGAGCCATACCCACGGCTATCAGAAGCGCGATGCCAAAAGCCCATTGCACATTGGGAGACCCGCTGGTAATAAAAGTCCCGATAGCAATGGCGATAAGCGCGCCCAGAGGCAGGAAAAATTCGAGGACATGCGGCGTGTAGCCTTCGGGCACATTGCTTCCCTGCAATTCTTTAGCACTCAAAGGATCGGCATCGTCGGCGTCGAGTTGCCCGGTCTCTCGAGAACGCTGCATAGCTTCCTTGAGTTGCTTGCCCAAAAAGAGGGGTTTTTCAATACTGAGCAGGAACGTGCCCAACACGGCGAAAATCGCGTAAAAGCAGAACGGGACACTTTTAAAAAAGAAGAGAAGGCGGTCGGCTTCAGTAGCTAAAAAACTGACGCCAGCGACAAAGATAAAAGCCTGAACATAGCCGGGCCAAGCGTTGAAAGCGAGTTGTGAGGCAATCGGTGAAGCAGTCGAATCGACGATGTACGCAAGTTCTTCGTGGCTAATTTTTTCCTCGTCGGCAATGGGTTTGAC
Organism: Gemmatimonadota bacterium; assembly: GCA_009838845.1. Lineage (NCBI taxonomy): Bacteria > Pseudomonadati > Gemmatimonadota > Gemmatimonadota bacterium. Next base: position 15,236 of record VXRD01000076.1, read on the forward strand.
AGTTGTTCCGACCAGCACGGTGCTGACAGTGCCGCCCTGAAAGAAAATAACACCGAGCATCCAGGCGACGAGCTTGGCACTTTTGGGACCGCGAACAAAACGCACAGTCATAAACTCGGCAAAAGCTTGCGCTGCACCCGTGCGCGACCATATCCCCATAAGCCCGCCCAGGAGCCACAAATAGAGCAATAAGATACTCGCGGCATTTGTCGTTGATAATGAGGGAATTAAAACCTCGCCCGTAAAGTCATAGCGAGTCAAAATAAGCGCGCCCGAAATAATACCGCCCAAAAGAGCTGTAACGGGTTCTTTGGTAATCCAGCACAAGAGCACGGCCACCACCGCGGGCAGCAGTGACCAGTAGCCCCAGTGGTGTTTTGCGAGGAGTTGATAATATTTTGTTTCTCCATCCTCTACCGATGAGACAAATTCCTCTTTGATGGGAGGCGTTTCGCTGGATCCGTGTATTCTCGAGGGGTTGAGCTGCGCTTGCTCAAGCGGCACCGCATCGAAATAGGCAGGTTTTCCTCTGTAGGTGTAATACAGATTGCCGCTATCGTCTGTGAGGACGTCTAAGGTGATTTGTTCAACGGTCCATGTAGGCGGCACAGTTGACCCTACAATCCACGACACGATTATGGCGATGGCAAAAATGACAAAATTGCGAATACCTGTAGGCATATACTTCCTCCAGAGTAAGGGTCTAAAAACACGGGGAGAAGGTGTCCAAAAATAAGGCGGTAAAATGCACTTGTCAATTGCTTTGGCGCGGGATGAGCATGGGAAATCGGGATAAAACAAGTTGACTTTGTGCATAAGTTTGTTACATTATCTTCAAATTTATTCCCTGGCCATGATCACCCCTATTTATGGCCGAAAGGGTTGTGTGCATGGCGAGATTTTTTTAACGACGCCGGTGGAGAGGAGGGTTTTATGGAGCAAGCGTTTCCACAGTGTTTGAAGTGCAACACGGGTATTTTGCTACCGCTGTCGGATTATGGGCGCGATGGGGCATCTATCATGTACAAAGCATGGGTATGCAACAATCCCAACTGCGGATTTAATTTGCGGATTGACAACGGTGAAATTAGCACGGGCCGGGATATTACCGAGTCCTACAAGTAGAGCTGCCATTTCGGCGGGGAATACCTCGCCGAAATGGTTGTTTTTCCCCTTACCGGTTTGCCGTTTCACCTTCTCCAAAAAGGGCGGCACCGGTTTCTTTCTTTTTTCCCTTCGTATGCCGATACACTCCCCTTAATTTCCCAACAACTGATACATACTTATGAGCATTTCTGATCGGCCCATTTTAGGTATTGAAACATCCTGCGACGAAACTGCCGCTGCCGTGGTAGCTGATGGGCATATCTATTCCAACGCGATTTTTTCCCAAACAGAACACAGTCTCTACGGCGGCGTGGTACCCGAACTGGCATCTCGCAACCACATACGAACACTCCTGCCCGTCGTCGATCAAGCACTTTTAGAAGCCGACCTGAAACTGGGCGATTTAGGTGGTATCGCTGTGACACAGGGACCCGGCCTGGTCGGCTCCCTGCTGGTGGGCATTTCCGTGAGCAAAGGGCTTGCACTGGGTTCGGGGCTACCCCTTGTGGGTGTGCATCACATTGAAGGCCATTTATTTGCAGGCAGTATGGCGCATCCCGACCTGGTGCCACCTTTTATGGCACTGGTGGCTTCAGGAGGACACACGGAATTGATTTATGTCTGTGCGTGGGGCAATTACGAGCGCTGGGGACGCACGCGCGACGATGCCGCAGGTGAAGCATTTGATAAAGTGGCTAAAATACTGGGGCTATTGCGCGAAGGCGAGGTCACCATGGGCGGACCGCGCATTTCAATGCTTGCCGAAGAGGGAAACCCCAATGCGTTTGATTTTCCGCGTGCATTGATCAACGATCCGGGATTTGATTTTAGTTTTAGTGGGCTAAAAACCTCTGTACTCTATCGGATTCGCGATTTCCCTGTGGAGGATATTAAAGCTATTCGAGCGAATATTGCGGCGAGTTTTCAGGCGGCTGTGGTCGATGTGCTCGTGGATAAGACACTCAAAGCGGCACGGGAAGTAGGTGCAGAACGAGTATTGCTTTCGGGTGGTGTAGCCGCCAATCGCGCGCTGCGGGCACAACTCGCCGACGGGGCGTCCAAACTCGGGATGGGTGTGTTTTATCCGCCCACGCTCTTGTGCACGGACAATGCGGCGATGATTGCCGGCGCAGGTGCTTTTCGATTGGCGCGAGGTGAAGTTGCCGGAGGCAATTTGAATGCGGCCCCACGGTTGCCGCTGCCTGGACTGCGCGAGCGGCAGGTATAACAATGCTGCGCGATATTGGATTTTCCACCTCAGATGGGTGGCTGTTATTAATCGTTGGCTGCGCCGGAATTTATCTCGCTTTTCTAATGTATCGCTCGCGCCTTAAGGGCACACATCAATTGTTGTTGGGTGTGCGCGTCGCGGCACTTGTTTTGCTAATTGGCCTTTTGATGGAGCCGATTCTCGCATTGACATTGCATACGCAGCGTTTGCCCTTAGTCGCCCTGCTCATCGACGACAGCGAAAGCATGAAAATAGCAGATGGGGATACCGCGCGTTTTGAAGTAGTAAAAGCCTTGCTGGCCGGTCACTCGCTCAAAAATTTGCGCGATCGTGCGCGAGTGACGCAGTTTCGGTTTTCCGATGTTTTGACGCACATGCGCGAGGAAGAAGAACTTACATGGGCGGGGCGAGCGAGCGACCTGGCAGGTGCATTAGATGCGTTGCGCGAGCAAACAATGGGTGAAGGGCTTGCCGCTGTGGTGCTCATTTCAGATGGCGGACAAAATTTGGGTGGGAGCCCAGAGCGGGCAGCGGTTGATCTGGGCGCGCCAGTGATCGCTGTGGGAACAGGTGACCCGGTCGCACCTAAAGATGTATCCATAGTATCGGCGGTTATCGATCCCCTGGGCTATGTGGGTAGGTCGCTGGTGATGCAAGTGCGCGTACTTTCTTCTGGATTTGAACGAGTGCGCGAGCGGGTGCGCGTACTCCTGGATGATCGGGAAGTGAGTGCCCAAACCATTGCGCTGGCCGATGGTGAGCAGACCCTTGAATTTGAGATCCGACCCGAGCGATCCGGACGGCATGCATTTTCGGTACAAATTGCGGCACAAGCAGACGAGCGTACGGTGGGCAACAACCGCGTAGTGGTCTCGACAGATGTGCTCGAAAGCCGCGTGCGCATTTTAATACTCTCAGGCAGCCCAGGTGCCGATTTGGGTTATTTGCGACGCGTGCTACAAGAAGATGCCAATTTGGAAGTTGAGGTGCTGGTACGCACATTGATGGCCGGGTGGCAAAGAGATGTACATCGCGCACTGCGCACATTGGACGAGCGCGATATAGTCGCGTTGATCAACGCACCCTACGAAGTGCTTGCAGGTGTACCAGAGCAGGCAATTGTCGCCTTTGTGCAAAAAGGCGGGGGGCTGTTGGCTCTGGGAGGTGATGCAGCTTTTGATAACGGGTACGCGCACTCGGCATTGGCCGATGTTTTGCCCGTGCAGGTTTTGAGATCGTCAGACACATTTCAAGAACGCGCTTTTGCCCTTTCGTTTCCCGATTCTCGCCACCCCATTTTGCGCGTATCAGACGATCCATTGAGCGACCGCGACGCCTGGGAAGTATTGCCGCCACTTCTATCTTATAATCGCGTGGGAGCTCCTGTTTCTAATGCAACTGTGTTGGCACATCATCCCACAGAGCGCGTTGATGGCAAACCGATGCCAGTGCTGGCAATTCGCCGCGTGGGCGCGGGAAAAACCGCGATTATAGCCTATCAAACATTTTGGCGTCACGGATTGATGATGTGGGGCGATGGCAAGACCGATGCCGTGGCACGCGCATTTTGGAAAAATATGGTGCGTTGGCTGGTCACGCGCGACGAGATGTCCCGCATAAAAATCATGACCGGAAAACCCGCGTATCGAAGCGGCGAAGCGGTCGCGGTGCATGCAAGCATTTTTGACCACCTGTTGCAACCGCGTTCTGGCGCGCGAGTTCTGGCGCGAGTCGGCGACAGTTTGGGTGTGCGAGAAGTTGTTTTGCGCGATTTGGGCGGTGGGCGGTATGCTGGCAATTTGGGGCGTTTTCCACAAGGCGATTACGAGCTTCAGGTGCAGGCACGGGCCAATGATGGTGACCTCGGCACGGGCACGGGTCGTTTTACTGTGGGAAGATACAGCCTGGAATACGAAACCGTGCGCCTGCGCGCCGAACTGCTCGGCGATATTGCCACGCGCAGTGGTGGGCAATATGTGAGACCTGGTGATCTGAAAGCCGCTCTCGATTCGCTTGTGCTGGCTCCAGAACCTGTTATCACCCTCCACCGGGTCAGGTTGTGGGGACATGAATGGCCGCTTTTTTTGCTGGTGGGATTGCTGGTATTAGAATGGACGATTCGACGAAGATTGGGGATGTTATAAATGGATAGAATACAGAATTTAAAAAACAAAATGTATTCAGTAATCAGTGCGCTGTTTTGTTGCACGATCTTGCTGACTATAAAGGTCTCTGCACAGGTGGTGATCAACGAGGTGATGGCGCGACCTACCGATGGGACAGAGTGGGTTGAACTGTACAACCGTTCGCCAGACGCGGTTCACCTATCGGGGTGGACGTTATCCGATTTGCGGACAACGGGACAATTTGAAACAGGTGCGGTCATCGATGGTGGAGGATATGTGATCGTCGCACAAGACGCAAATGCTATTGGCCTGCAATATCCTGGCCTCGATGTTCCCATCTTGTCGCTTACCCGCTGGCCCCGACTGAACAATGGGGGCGATGGTCTCATTTTGCGCGATGCGACGGCAACGCTTGTCGATAGCATCTTTTATCCAGCACAAGCGACTGATATAAGTCTGGAACGCATTGATCTCACTGTAGTGGGAGATCAAAACAACTGGCTCGACAGCCAGGATCCGCAGGGTGCGACCCCTGGGACTGCAAATAGCGTTCGATTTAACAATGACGTAGCGGAGTTATCTGTGGTGGTTGAACCCAATCCCTTTGTCGATCAAGTCGCCATTACATATCGGGTGCCCTCCCCCAGACTCCACGCAAATTTGTGGGTGTTTGATCGCACGGGCAGACGCGTGGCCTCCTTACTCAGAAGTATTGAAAGCGGCAGTCAGCGCGTTGTAAATTGGGATGGGAGCAACGATAATGGACAAGTTTTAAAGCCCGGTATTTATGTTATCTACCTGGAAGTCAGCACACCGGAAGGCGAATTATTCCACACCCGAAAATCTGTGGTGCTGGCAAAAGGTATAAGCGAATAAAGTGTGGTGTTGGGTGGACTTTTTTCTTTTCACTTCTTATTTTTATTTGTCGATGTCCCCACATCGGACCTATTCTCCCCTTTGATGCTGTGAGGAACAAATATGGAACAGTCATCGAAGGCATTACCTGAGACCTCAAAAGATCAGTCGAGATTACCTTTTCAAATTTTGGGCATATGCTTGATTGCACTCGCGCTATTGATGGTTCTGAGCCTGCTATCGCACTCGCCTGAGGACCCCCCCAATTCGACGCGCCCCAACGAGTTGGCGCAAAATCTGGTTGGGTGGCTCGGCGCACACTTATCCTACCATTTGCTATTTAGCGTGGGCTATGGCGCTTACGCGCTGATCGTTGTGGCATTGGTATGGGGGTGGAACCGCCTCAGGATGTCGAGCGTCAGATCACTAGTGATGCACAGTATCATTCTGTTTTCACTAATGGTGATTTATTGTGGCACAACAGGCGTGCTCTTTTGGGAACGCCCCACAATGGCCTGGAAATTGGGAGGTGGGCTGGGATTTATGGTATCGTCTTCCCTGCTGGTGCCCTATTTGGGTACTGTTGGTTCTTATATTTCTTTGGCGACGCTATTTGTGGTACTATTGATGGTTGCCACCGATATTCCGTTTAACCGAATACCCGAGTGGACATTCTTAAAAAAACGTGCGGAGAAGTCTGACAAGAACGAGACATCGACCGAAGTGGCACGAGTTGAGGACTCCGATCAAGTCGAGGATATCGATCAAATTGAGGACATTGATCAAAAAAAAAATACAACTGAAGAAGAGATTGCTGACGACCCCATTTTAGATGAATGGGAAAAGGACGAATTGGCCGAGATGCCCAGGCCCGTGATCGCCGATGACATAAAAGAAAAAGACATCGATGAACTATTAGAGAAGCACACAAAAAAGACAGTTGCTGATCCCATTCCAGATATGGCACGGGTTGAGCGAGAAGAAGACAAATTGCCTGAAGTGGAATTTGAGATAGCAGATGAAACGCCTGAGCCAGAACCAGAGCCTGTTCCTTCAAAAAAGAAAAAGAAAATCAAGCGCAAGCGATCTTCGACATATTTGCTGCCCGATTTGAAGTTGCTGGAGGATCCCCCTCCGGGTGATGGGATTATAGGCCGCGAAACCCTGTTTAAAGGGGCACAGGTATTGGAGCAAAGCCTGAGCAATTTTGGCGTTCAGGGCAAAGTGGTGCAGGTCAATCCCGGTCCTGTTATTACGACATATGAGGTTGCACCACCCCCGGGCGTGAAAGTCAGCAAAATCGTCGGACTTGCAGACGATCTCGCCCTCGTGATGAAAGCGCAAAGCATTCGCATTCAGGCTCCCATTCCCGGAAAGGCTGCGGTCGGCATTGAAGTGCCCAATCCAGAACCTTATACGGTCTTCTTAAAAGAAATTTTGGAATCGCGCGCATTTGAGCAGTCCGATTCAAAATTGATGCTCGGATTCGGCAAAACAGCTTCGGGTGACCCCTATTGTGCCGATCTGGCAAAAATGCCGCATTTGTTAATTGCCGGCGCAACAGGGTCTGGCAAGTCGGGATGTATCAATGCACTGATTTCCAGTATTTTGTTCCGCTGCACACCAGAGGAAGTGCGTTTTATTATGGTGGATCCCAAAATGCTGGAATTGTCAATTTACAACGATATTCCACATCTCCTGGCACCTGTTGTCGTCGATCCCAAAATGGCATCGGATGCGCTCAAGTGGGCGGTATCAGAGATGGAGAACCGATATCGCACAATGGCGCAGTTTACCGCGCGCAATATCACTGATTTTAATGCCAAAATGGTGCGGCTGCGACAGGAAGCACCCACCGAGGAAGACCGCGAAGAAATTCCCGATGCCTTGCCCTATATTGTCGTGGTAATCGATGAATTGGCCGATTTGATGATGACTGCACCGAGCGATATAGAAAACTCACTGGCGCGATTGGCACAAATGGCCCGCGCTGTGGGCATCCATCTCATTATTGCAACCCAGCGTCCTTCAGTAAATGTGATTACGGGGACAATCAAAGCCAATTTTCCAACGCGCATTGCATTTCGCGTGGCATCCAAGGTCGATTCGCGCACGATTATTGACGCCAATGGCGGTGAAAAACTCCTGGGACGAGGAGATATGCTATTTTTGCCTCCAGGACAACCAGAACCCATTCGCCTTCACGGTGCGTGGATCGATACCGAAGAAACCGAACAATTAGTGGCCTGGGTGAGCGATCAGGATGTCGAACTCGACAGAGTTGAATTTGAAGGCGAAAATAGCGATCTTTCTGTTGTAGATAATGAGCGCGATGCCAGGTTTGATGAGGCATTGCGATTGGTGGTTATCCACCAGCAGGGCTCGGCATCGCTCCTGCAGCGCCGGATGAAGGTCGGATACTCGCGGGCCGCACGCCTTGTTGACGAACTCGAAGCCGCCGGTATTGTTGGTCCGTCCAATGGATCGAGTAAGGGGCGCGAAGTCCTCGTTGACGAAGACTATTTAGAGGAACTCGAGGAGTTGGATGTATGATGCGTAGAATGCACCACAGGCGTAGCCTGCAAGCCCTTCTCGCTATTCTCGGTATTTTATTTTTCACGGGAACTGTGCAGGCCGATACGCGCGGCTCAGAGGTAGTTGCGAAATTGCAAAAAAAATTTGCAGATCTCGAGACGCTTTCCGCTCACTTTGTCAAACAACACTATTGGCGCGTGATGGACCAGCATCAAGAAGTCAAAGGCAAGTTGCTGGTTCAGCGCCCCGATCAGTTTCGAATGGATTCGGATGTACAGGTAGTGGTGAGCGATGGCAAAACCGTGTGGCACTATGCGCCTGCCAATGCCCAGGTGTTGGTGAGCGATTACACCGCGATGGAAAATGATCGAAACTATGAAAAATTGTTATTTGATCTGATTTTTTGGGGTGGGTACGACGAAAATTATGTGCCCGTTTATGTGGGAGAAGAAAAGATCCATCGCAAAACGTGTTACGCGGTCGATCTATTGGCAAAAAAAGAAGATACGTATATCCATAAAATTCGCCTATGGATAGACAAACGACTCTACCTGGTGCGGCAAGTGGAATATCGCAATATCCACGAAGATGTGACAACATTTGTGTTGTCGGACTTGAAGGTCAACAAAAAAGCCAGGCCCGATCAATTTACATTTCACATACCCAGCGGAGTGGAATTGATCGATTTGCGTTGATTATAACCGAAAGGAACAAATAATGGCTGTGGAAATTCAGGTGCGTGAACTACAAGACGCGCTATCCGATTATAGCACGCGCGTAGATAAACTCGGGAGGTATCTTTGACCTCGATCAAAGACGAACAAAAATTGCCGAATTTGAAAAACTCATGGAAGCACCGGATTTCTGGAATGACCGCGAAAATGCACAGCGGATTATCGACGCCTGTAATGCGGAAAAATACTGGGTTGAAAGTTGGGAAAATTTAAATGAACAAGTGGGCGATTTGGATGTGCTTTTTCAATTGGCGTGCGAAGAAGGCGATGCCGAATCTCTGTCTGAAGTCGCTGCTGAAGTACCCGGGGCTGGCGCAGCTTTAGACGCACTTGAATTGCAGCACATGTTGGGCGATCGAGAAGATCGCAACGACGCGATATTGACCATTCATCCGGGCGCTGGGGGTACCGAAGCAGCAGACTGGGCGCAAATGTTGATGCGTATGTACACGCGGTGGGCCGAGCGGCGTGGGTTTCAAACCACTGTCCTGGATACGCTTCCCGGCGAAACGGCCGGAATTAAGAGTGCGACAATTGAAGTGAAGGGCGATTATGCTTTTGGCTATCTCAAGTCCGAATCTGGTGTACACAGACTGGTGCGGATTTCTCCTTATGATTCCAACAATCGTCGCCACACATCATTTGCATCCGTTTTTGTCTATCCCGACGCCGAAGGCGATATCGAGGTGGAGATCAATCCCAATGATCTGAAAGTAGATACCTATCGCGCTGGGGGTGCTGGCGGACAACACGTGAACAAAACCGATTCGGCGGTGCGTATTACCCACGAACCCACAGGGATTGTGGTGCAATGCCAGAACGAGCGTTCTCAGTACAAGAACCGCAATACGGCCATGAAAATTCTCAAAGCGCGATTGTATCAACACCTGCGGGAAGAAGAAGACAAAAAACGCGCCGAACTCGAAAGCACAAAAAAACGCATTGAATGGGGCAGTCAGATCCGCAATTACGTTTTTCAACCCTATCAGATGGTGAAAGACGCGCGAACGGGCTTTGAGACATCGAATGTTTCGGGGGTTATAGATGGCGATCTCGACCCATTTATCCGCGCATATTTACTGTCGTCGAGCACCGCGTGAACTGAGTTTTTAGCAGTGCCCTCAGGCGGGCAATGCGCTTGACTTGAATATGCATATTGGTTATAGTTTAATGACCTTTACAACGTTTAATCTTATAGATATTAGAAGGGCTGGGAGGCTCTTGCCTTGACTCGGGTTATGGGACAAACGCCAGAATCTCAATTGATCGAACAGCGCCTGCAAAAACTCGACGCCATTCGGGATTTGGGCATTGAGCCTTACCCGTACCGCTTTGAGCCCACGCACCATTCTGTGGATATTGTCGCGTCTTTTGATACGCTGAGCGCATCGGGCGATGAGGTGCGGGTTGCCGGTCGATTAATTGTTACGCGAGGTCATGGCAAAGCGGCCTTTGCCGATCTGCGGGATGCCGTGGGCCGTCTGCAAATTTACGTGCGGCTCGACAATATTGGCGATGATGCTTTCGCGCTGTGGAAGTTGCTGGATATCGGCGATTTTATCGGCGTATCTGGCCAAGTCTTCAAGACGCGCACAGGTCAAATATCCGTTCAAGTTCAAACGCTCGCATTGTTGACCAAAGCCATTCGTCCGCTGCCCGTTCCAAAAGAAGAAATACGCGATGGCGAGCGCGTTATCCACGATCAATTTAGCGACAAAGAACTGCGATATCGCCGTCGTTATCTGGACCTGGCACTCAATCCCGATGTGCAGGCGGTGTTTCGCAAGCGCAGCGCGGTCGTATCTGCGATTCGCGAATTTTTAGATTCACGCAGTTTTTTAGAAGTCGAAACACCGGTGTTGCAGCCGCTCTACGGCGGGGCTTCAGCCCGTCCTTTTGTGACGCATCACAACGTGCTGGACATGCCGCTATACCTGCGGATATCCGATGAATTATATCTCAAGCGTTTGATTGTGGGTGGGCTTGAGCGGGTGTATGAAATCGGCAAAAATTTTCGCAATGAGGGCATCGACCGAACTCATAATCCCGAGTTTTCGATGCTCGAATTGTATCAAGCCTACGCCGATTATTCAGATATGATGGCAATAGCCGAGGCACTCTACGCCTTTGTGGCCGAAAAGGTAAATGGCGCGACAACGCTCGAATATCAGGGTCGAGAAATTGATCTCACCCCCCCCTGGCCGCGCATTCCCATGCTCGAAGCCATAGAAAAATACAGCGGTATTGATGTGGCGCGCGCCTCAGATGCCGAGTTGCGTGCCGCATACAAGCGTTTTGATTCCGATATCGAACCGAATACAGAGCGAGGTTTGTTGATCAATGCGTTATTCGAAGCCTGTGTCGAGCCTGAATTGATTCAACCGACCTTTATTACTGACTATCCTATTGCGGTGTCTCCCCTGGCCAAACGCCATCGGACCCAAAAAGACCTCACCGAACGATTTGAATTTTTTATCAATGGTTGGGAAGCGGGCAATGCGTTTTCCGAACTGAACGATCCGATTGATCAGCGGCAGCGATTTGCGCATCAAAAAACCTTGCGCGATCGGGGCGACGACGAGGCTCAGATTCTCGATGAAGATTTTTTGATGGCCCTGGAACACGGGATGCCACCGACGGGTGGGTTGGGCATTGGTGTTGATCGAATGGTGATGTTGCTCGCAGACGCGCCTTCGATTCGAGACGCAATTCTGTTTCCGCACATGCGCCCTGAAGAGGGCCTTGAAGACCATGGATGAGTTGCTGCGCGCAACAGGGGTTTGCAAACACTATGTATTGGGGGATACCCATATCGAAGTACTAAAAGGGGTTGACCTCGGGGTTGTTCGCGGCGAAATTGTTGCAGTGGTTGGTGCTTCGGGTGTCGGAAAAAGTACTTTGTTACACATTATGGGCGGGTTAGACCATCCGGCTTCGGGGACGGTTGTCATCGATGGCGTCGATATATTTGCCCTTTCAGATACTGATCGCGCCAAATTTCGCAATCGACAGATTGGGTTTGTTTTTCAGTTTCACCACTTGTTGCGCGATTTTACTGCGCTTGAAAATGTGATGATGCCCCTGATGATTGCCGGTGATTCGCACGATAAAGCACGAGTACCCGCACAAAAATTACTCTGTGATGTCGGTCTGGAAAATCGGCTTGCACATTTGCCTTCCGAACTTTCTGGTGGGGAAGCACAGCGCGTTGCTGTTGCGAGGGCACTGGTGACACAACCCGCTATTGTTCTGGCCGACGAACCTTCTGGCAATCTCGATAGGGCGCGCAGTGCACAGCTTCACGCATTAATTTGGGAACTTGCCAGAACCCGGCACCAAACGTGCATTATTGTAACACACGACCAGCATCTGGCTGCTCGCGCTGATCGGGTGGTCGAGATGGAAGACGGTCGTCTCATTGTTTAAATAAAAAGGCGTGTGAAACAGTGTTGAGTTTTCCTTTATAAACTGTTATACTGGAATCAAACACGCTTCGCCAGATTTCTCGTTAGGCGAGAGGAGTATTCAATGCAGAACAGTATGTTTTCGGACCAGGTGAAGCAGGTCATGCAACTCGCTCGCGAAGAAGCAGCGCGTCTGGGACACAATTACATCGGCACCGAGCACTTGCTGCTGGGCATCATACGCGGGGGCAAAAGTACAGCTATCCAGGTGCTGACAAATTTGAACTTAAATCTCGAAAGGATCAAGCAATCCATCGACGATTTTGTCGCTTCTTCTGGTAGTTCAATGACGATGGGTGAAGTGCCTTTTACACCCCGCGCAAAACAGATTCTCGAAATTGCTGCCAATGAAGCCAAAGAAATGAAGAGCCGAGTCGTGAGAACCAGCCATCTGCTGTTGGCACTGTTGAAAGATAAAGACGGGGTTGCCGCACAGATTTTGGTCACATTCGGCGTAGATCACAGAACCGCCAAGGAGGAGGTGATTGCCGTTTTGCAAGGAAAATCTTCGGGTGGTAAGCGCGAAAAAAGAAAAAGCAAAACGCCTTTCCTCGATCATTTCGGACGCGATTTAACCGATCTGGCGCGGCAGGGCAAACTCGATCCAACCATTGGTCGCGATCGCGAAATCGAACGGGTGTCACAGATACTTGCCAGACGGAAAAAGAACAACCCTGTACTTGTGGGCGAACCCGGCGTGGGTAAAACACAGATCATCGAGGGATTGGCACAGCGCATTGTAGAACGGCGGGTCCCACAAATTTTGCTGGACAAGCGCGTAGTTACGCTCGATATGGGCGGGATTGTCGCCGGCACAAAATACCGCGGACAGTTTGAAGAGCGCCTGAAAGCTGTGATGAATGAACTTCAGCAAAGCCAGAATGTGATCATTTTTATCGATGAGTTGCACACTATTGTCGGTGCCGGTAGTGCCGAGGGTACGCTGGATGCATCCAATATGTTTAAACCCTCACTTTCCCGCGGCGAATTGCAGTGCATTGGCGCAACGACCTTAGATGAATATCGAAAATATATTGAAAAGGACGGCGCGCTCGAACGGCGGTTCCAGACGATAGTAGTCGATGCCCCTTCAGTGGGTGAGACCATTGAAATTCTCAAGGGCCTAAAAGACAGTTATGAGGCACATCACAAAGTATCGTTTTTACCTGACGCTATCGAAGCAGCAGCGCAAATGGCCGACCGCTATATCAGTGATCGCCACTTGCCCGACAAGGCCATTGATGTAATTGATGAAACGGGAGCGCGGGTGCGATTGTCTCGCCTCAATCCCCCCGAAGAGATCAAAGAAATCGAGATGGCCATTAGTGAGATTACGCGAAAAAAGGATATGGCTGCCGAAAATCAGCAATTTGAAGAGGCGGCAAGGTTGCGCGACCGCGAGAGAGAACTCAAAAACGAACTCGAAAATATGCGCCAGGCGTGGGAAGTACAGGTGACAGATGACGTTGTCGAAGTAACAGAAGAACACATTGCCGAAGTGATTTCGAGCATGACGGGTATTCCCGTGTTTCGGCTGGCACAGGCCGAATCCGAAAGACTGATCAACATGGCGTCTGAGTTGCAAAAGCGGGTGATTGGGCAAGAGGAAGCGGTTTCTACGGTATGTCGCTCCATTCGGCGCACGCGTGCGGGTCTCAAAGACCCCAATCGCCCAATCGGCACGTTTTTGTTCTTGGGCCCCACGGGTATTGGCAAAACGTATTTGGCGCAAGCACTGGCGCAGTATCTGTTTGACGATGAAGATGCACTCGTAACCGTAGATATGTCGGAATATATGGAAAAATTCGCGGTATCTCGGCTCGTTGGTGCGCCACCGGGTTATGTGGGATACGATGAGGGCGGACAGCTAACGGAAAAAGTGCGCCGGCGTCCCTACTCGGTGGTTTTGCTCGATGAAATTGAAAAAGCCCACCCCGATGTATTCAATATCCTCTTACAGGTGTTGGATGAAGGACGTTTGACAGATAGCTTTGGGCGCAAGGTAAATTTCAAAAATACCATTTTGATTATGACATCCAATCTGGGAACCAAAGATCTGCAGAATGCAGGTGGTTTGGGATTTGGCCGGTCAGACAAAAAATCGATCCGCGAAAAAATGGAAGAGCGAATCAACGAAGAGGTCAAAAAGACATTTAACCCCGAGTTTATCAACCGCCTGGATGAAACAGTGATCTTCAATCCGCTGGATCGAAAGGAAATTATTCAGATTGTCGATATTGAGCTTGAAAAAATTCTCGCTCGTGTTGCAGAACGCGATATCGACGTGCGTCTCACACAGGGGGCCAAGAGTTTGATCGCCGAAAAGGGCTATGATCCGACGTATGGCGCGCGGCATCTGCGGCGCACCATTCAAAAGATGATTGAAGATCCCATGGCCGAAGAGATCATTATGGGTCACTTTGCCGATGGCTGCAAGGTTCGGGTGAGCAAAAAAGGCGATACGCTCAGCTTTGAGGGAGATTCTATTGCAAAAGAAGAATCGAAAGAAGAATCGGAAGACACGACCGAAATTCAGATGAGTAAAAAAGATAGTAATCTCAACACGGCTGATGAGAGCGGAGAGGGTAATCTCGATGAAAAAGTTGGAGATCAGGACAAATCGGGAGATCCTGTCGGAGAAGAAGAAGTAGTGAACAAGGACAAAGCATGATCGTGAAGGTGCGGTCAATACCCAAACGGCCCGGGCATTAGTCCGGGCTGTTTGTCGTACTGTCGGAACATTTTCCTCTGCTGGGCGTTTGAGGCTTACAAAATAAAGCGCGAATAGACGAATAGACGAATAGACGAATAGACGAACCCCACCCTATCACCCAAAGTTGTTACAAACTCCGTCGTTGATTCGCTGATTCGTTGATTCGCTGATTCGTTGATTCGTTGATTCGTTGATTCGTTTTATGTGGTTTTTCAAATAGGTACTGCGCAACGTGAAAAAAATTTTTACACACAGTTTTTTTCTCATCATTGTACTATTGAGCGGGCGCACGGGCGCTCAAGAAGGCCCGGTGATTCAAGAGATCCGCATTCGAGGCAATGATTGGGTCGAGACTTCTTTTATTGAATCTCAAAGCGG
>VXRD01000077.1:0-26370 GCA_009838845.1 Gemmatimonadota bacterium
AACCACGAAAAAATTATACACCTCACAAGGTCACGTCCAATTTGCTAACGCATCTCCAGACGTCCCATCTTTTTTATTAAACCATCGCGGGACAACCCCAATTCTTTAGCCGCCTGATCATATTGGACCTGCACTGCAAACTTGAAGAACAAACAGCCTATCTTCCAGCCTGCCTACTTTGCACTTTCTCAATTTGCTTCCATTCCCATTCGTGCGCCCGGCGCTCGGCTTCGGCAAGTTGCTCAGGGGTCATCAGTTGGGCAATCTCATCGCGTTTTTCGCGTGCCTTCTCATGGTCCTGTGCCGCAGATAGGCTCAACCATTTGTGCGCCTCCACGATATCTTTCGACACGCCGAGCTCAGCTACACCCGTAACATAGAATCTGCCCAGGGCGAATTGGGCATGAGCATTTCCACCTGCGGCGGCCTTGCAAAGCCACTTCACGGCTTTTGTATAGTTTTTTGCAACGACCTTACCTCTGGAATACATGTCGGCAAGAGCAAACTGAGACATGGCATGGCCTTGCTCAGCGGCCATGCGAAACCATTTCACGGCTTCTGCATCGTCTTTGGCAACGCTCTGGCCTTTCAAATACATGCCACCAAGTGCGAGTTGAGCATTGACATAGCCTGCTTCGGCAGCCTTGCGAAACCACTTTAACCCCTCTGCTTCATCTTTATCCACCCCCTCGCCTCTGTAATACATCAAACCAAGATTGTACCCTGCTTTGCCATCCCCTTGCTCGGTCGCTTTGCGAAGCCACGTCTGCGCCTCCGCATAGTTTTTCGACACGCTCGACCCCATGCGAAACATCATGCCAAGGCGTAATTGCGCTTTGACATTTCCTTGATCGGCAGCCTTGCGGAGCCATTTCACAGCCTCCGCACCATTTTTCTTCGCGCCTTGACCTTTGTAATACATATAGCCGATGACATACTGCGCGCCAGCATGGCCTTGCTCGGCGAGAGATCGCAATTCCTCCAGTGCTGTTGCGTAGTCCTTTCGGTTATATGCCTCCCTACCATTCTGATAATCCCCCCATGCCAATGGGACAGAGAACAGACACAGAATGAAAAGCAAGCCGATTGAACAATACACAGGGTTGCACACATCGGTTTTCCATTTATTCTCAGTCATCTTCAACTCTCCTTTGGTTGAGGATACAGCGTTTACTGAGTTTATCTGAATATGAAGCAAGATGCGTACCATAAATTATCTAACGCAAAAAAAAGCACTTGAAAACGCTCAAGTGCTTGAAAAATAAAGAGATAAAATTGTTATGTTTCAGGTGCTATAAGTTGTCGCTTTCTGCGAAGTGTATAATTTTTTATATGCTTGTAAAAGAAACCACGAAAAAATTATACACCTCACAAGGTCACGTCCAATTTGCTAACGCATCTTCAGGCGCGCCATCTTTTTTATTAGACCATCGCGGGTCAGCCCCAATTCTTTAGCCGCATGCGTGATATTGCCTGCGTGTTTCTTGAGCACATCCTGGATTATATGTTTTTCAAACACTGCGATCCTCGCTTTTAAATGGCCTTTAGTCTGTGTCTCTATTCCCAGGCTACTCCCAATAGGCTCTGGGAACATATCAGGTGTAATTTCACGACCTTCTTCTGACAGGGCAACGGCTCGCTCCATCACATGCATCAATTCTCGGACATTGCCCGGATAGGTATATTCACATAATACATCCATCGCCTCAGTTGAAATACCTTGAACCGCTTTTTCAGAGGTCTCGGCAAAGTCGTTCAAAAAGTGATGGGCAAGAAGTTGAATATCTCCATGCCGTTCCCTCAGAGGTGGCAGGTGAATCTCAAAGGTGTTAAGTCGATAAAATAAATCTTCTCGAAACCTGCCCTCTCCAATCAATGCCTCGATATTCTGATTGGTCGCCGAGATGAGACGAATGTCGATTTCTATCTCCTGATTGCTTCCCAGCCTGCGAATTTTGTGATCTTCCAGAACGCGCAAGAACTTCACCTGAAGGGGCATGGGCAATTCTCCGATTTCATCGAGAAAAAATGTCCCGCCCTTAGCGTGTTCGATTAACCCGACGCGGTTCTGTTTCGCATCTGTGAATGCCCCCTTTGTATGACCAAATATCTCACTTTCAATGAGAGGCTCTGGCAAGCCCCCGCAGTTGAGGGGCACAAACGGCTTATGGCTGCGCTTGCTATTTGCGTGAATACACTGCGCCACCAGTTCTTTTCCTGTTCCGCTCTCCCCTGTGATCAGGACATTGGCATCTATGTCACTGATTTTCCGCATCAGATCAAAGACCTGCGTGATTGCTTCACTGTTCCCGATGATGTTTTCAAACCGGAATCGCGTATCCAGCATTTGCTTGAGAGCACTGTTCTCCAACCTCACACGCCGCAGTTTCAATGCCCGTTCTATTACGATTAAAAATGCATCTGGATCAAATGGTTTACGAACAAAGTCGAATGCGCCTGCTCTGATCGCTTTCACTGCACTCTCAATGGTTCCATATCCGGTAAAGACGATCACAATAGCCTCTTGATCGCGTGCCATAATGTTTTGAAGTACAGCCATACCATCTACCCTGGGCATTTTCAAATCCACTATGACCAGATCGGGGTTTTCAGTCTCGAATAACGCGATTCCTGTCTCACCTGACTCTGTCACGACAACAGCGTACCCCGCTGCCTCCAGAAACTTCTGACAACCGCGCAACATATCCGGCTCGTCATCTATTACGAGGATTTTCTCTTTGTCCATGTTTCTTACTCCGTTACGGGAAGATAAATCTGGAACTCACTGCCTTTGCCCGGTTGACTGCTCACCTCAATTCGGCCTCCGTGCTCTTGAATTAAACCATAACTGACCGAAAGACCCAGGCCGGTTCCTTCACCCACTTCTTTGGTTGTAAAAAAAGGATCAAATAGATGGCTGAGATGTTCTTCCTCAATGCCCGTGCCTGTATCTCTTATCCGGACCACCACCCAATCTTCATCTGTCTGGTCTGTCTCCAGTGTCGTTGATATGGTCAAAATACCACCACCGGGCATCGCTTCAATCGCATTGTTAAACAGATTCAACAACACCTGCTCAATGCGTATGGGATCCAAAAACACTTTGGGCAAACTGTCTTCCAATTCGACCTGATACACAATGTCCTGATTTTGCAGCGTATTTTCTACCAGTCTCAAGGCAGTATGCACGGTCTGGTTGACATCGATCCATTCGGGGCTGAAAGATCCCTGTCTGGAAAAAGCCTGTAGCCCCGATATGATCTGCCCGACCTTATTGTTCTGGCGTTGAATGATCTTCAGCGTCTCGATCAGGTCCTCTGGCAATTTTTGACTTTCGATATTTTGCATCACACTGGTGATATGGAGTTTGATAATGCTCACGGGGTTGTTCACCTCATGTGCAATCCCGCTAATCAATCTACCCACGGCTGCGAGTTTGGTTGATTGCACCAATTGCTCCTCCAACAGTATGCGCTCTGTCATGTCGCGGATAATGCCAGCAAATAATCGTTTGTCTTTTAAGGGGACCTCACTGACAGCCAGATCCATTGGAAATTCAGTTCCATCTTTACGCAGGCCAGTCACTTGACGCCCTATTCCGATAATTTTGGGTACGCCGGTTTTGAGATATCTACCGATATAGCTATCGTGTTCACTGCGGTAAGGCGCGGGCATCAGCATCTTGACATTGTTTCCGATGACTTCCTCAGCCTGATAGCCGAATATCTTCTCGGCAGCAGAATTGAATGTTTGTACAATTCCCTGACTGTCAATCGTGATAATCGCGTCAACGGTGGTTTCCAGGATCGCTTTGTAATGGCTTGCCGCCTCTTCAAGTGCTGTGAGGGTTTGGTCTCTGTGCTCGCTTTGAGTGTTCATCGTACCACCTCGAGATTCTGGTCTCATCAGGACGGCTACATTTTGTCTTGAGTTGCGGGGCATTACATGATATGCTTATTTTGTAGAATAAAAAATAAAAAGAAAAGGCATACTTCACCCATCAAAGCAAACGTATGCCTCCGACTATAATCAAGAAGCGATCGCCAATCTGAGAAAGCAGACCGCATAGCTGTGTCGTGTGGAGGAGTTCAGGATTGATCATGTTGCCACCATAGACTACGAAAAGTTGACCAGGTTGACGGAACCTGAACACCATCTCTATAATCTGGATGTAGAACTAAAGGTGTTTGAGAAGTAAGAGGACATGAGTGATATAGCCAAAAAAAGCACGCCCTGAACAGAGCGTGCTTTCTCGTTTGTGTTTCTCCGATTTACTTGATGTTATGATACTCCCTGTACCACGCGACAAAATTTGCAAGTCCTGTTTCTATGGGCGTTGAGGGATTGTAGCCCACATCTCGCATCAGGTCCGATACATCTGCTGCACTATCCGGGAAGTCCCCAGGCCGTATGGGCAAGTCTTCTCGGATCGCTTTTTTGTCCAATAAATCCTCTAATAGGGAAAGATAGTACTCCAGTTCTATGACGTTGGGATTGCCGATATTGTAAATCCGATAAGGGCTGGAACTCGATCCCGGATCGGGACATTGTCCCGTCCATTTGGGATCTGGCGATGAGGGATTTGACAAGACGCGAGTGACTCCTTCGACTATGTCGCTGACGTACGTAAAACTGCGACGCATTTTTCCGTGATTATAGACTTTGACCGGTCGATTTTCCAGGATGGCGCTGGTCCACAGGTAGGCGACCCCATCCGGACGTCCCCAGGGTCCATACACGGAAAAGAATCGCAACCCTGTCGTCGGAATGCCGTATAGATGGCTATACACATGCGCCATCAGTTCATCTGATTTTTTTGTCGCGGCGTACAGGCTGATCGGATGATCGACGTTTTGGTGGATGTTAGCGGGTGTGGTGGTGTTCAAGCCATAAACAGAACTGGAGGATGCATAGATTAGATGTTCGATACCGCAATGGCGACATCCTTCCAGGATGTTGAGGAAGCCCAGGACATTGCTTTTGACAAAGGCCTGGGGATTTCTCAGGCTGTAAGGCATACCCGCCTGACCTGCGAGATTGATGACATGAGAAAAGTTCTCTGCGCGGAAGAGGTTTGCTATCCCCGCGTCGTCCTCGAGGTGCATGCGGATAAATTTGAATCCGCTTTCACGCTTCAGGATAGATAGGCGGTCTTCTTTGAGTTGGGTGTTGTAATAGTCGTTTACATTGTCCAATCCGACTACCGAATGACCCATTTCGAGCAGTCGTCTGGAGAGGTGAAATCCAATAAATCCCGCAGCACCTGTTACGAGTACGTGTCGCGCAATATCAGGCATGTTTAATTTTTATCCTTTCAATCGCCGTGGATGTATAGGTTTGGGATTTATAGTCAAAAAATAATCATCCTGTGAAAAAAAAGCACGCTCTAAACAGAGCGTGCTTTTTCATTTCTATTTATAGAAATATTACTCGGTTCCAGATACACGCAGTCGCATAAACGACCGTGCCAGTGCATTTTGTGCGCGTTCTACATCTACGTCTGGCGTGCGATTGTCCAGTCGCTCTTGGGCGCGGTCTCGTGCGGCGCGGGCGCGTTCTGTGTCGATTTCGTCGCCAAATTCGGCTGCTTCTGCGAGGATTGTTGCACCATCACCCGATACATTGGCGAAGCCACCGCTGATGGCGAGGGTGCGCTCGGTGCCGTCTGCTTCTCGGAAGCCGACCCGACCGATGCCGAGTGCAGCCAGCATGGGTTGGTGGCGCGCCAGTACGCCAAAGCTGCCGTCAACGCCCGGTGCTTGAAAATGTTCAATTTCGCCGGAATATACGGTTTTTTCGGGTGTTACGATGTCTAATTGAAAAGTGGCCATTTTTGTTAAAGCGTTTTTGCTTTTTCAACTGCTTGCTCAATGGGTCCGATCATGTAAAATGCCTGTTCGGGCAGGTCGTCGTGTACGCCTTCGACGAGTTCTTTAAAACCGCGTACGGTGTCTTCTATGTTTACGTATTCTCCGGGTACGCCGGTAAATACTTCGCCCACTGTAAAGGGCTGTGTCAGGAATAGCTGGATGCGGCGCGCGCGTGCTACGACGATGCGGTCTTCGTCTGATAATTCGTCGATGCCCAGAATGGCGATGATTTCGCGCAGGTCGCGGTATCGCTGCAGGATTTGCTGTACCTGTTGTGTCACATTGTAGTGTTCGTCGCCTACGATGCGGGGGTCGAGGATGCGCGATGAAGATGCCAGCGGATCCACTGCGGGATACAGTACCTGGTCGGCGAGGGCGCGGTCGAGCACGATGCGTCCGTCGAGGTGCGAAAATGCCGTGACCACGCCGGGGTCGGTGTAGTCGTCGGCGGGGACATAGATGGCCTGGACAGATGTAATGGATCCCGTTTGCGTGGTGGTGATGCGCTCCTGCAAGCCGCCCATTTCGGTTGCCAGGGTCGGCTGATATCCCACGGCCGATGGCATGCGGCCCAATAGTGCGGATACTTCTGCGCCGGCGAGAATAAAGCGGAAGATGTTGTCGATGAATAGCAATACGTCCTGGCCGTGTTCATCGCGGAAGTTCTCTGCCATTGTCAATCCGGTCAGTGCCACGCGCTGGCGTGCGCCGGGTGGTTCGTTCATCTGGCCAAAGACCATGGCGGTTTTGTCGATTACGTCGGCTTCGATCATTTCGAGCATCAGGTCATTGCCTTCGCGCGTGCGCTCGCCCACGCCAGCAAATACGGAGTATCCGCCGTGTCCCGATGCCACGTTGTTGATGAGTTCTTTTAAGACCACGGTTTTGCCTACGCCCGCGCCGCCGAACAATCCCAGTTTACCGCCGCGGGCAAACGGGCAGATCAGGTCCATCACTTTGATGCCGGTTTCGAGCAGTTGGTCGGATGTCACTTGCTCTTCGTGTTCGGGAGGATCGCGGTGCAGGGGCAGTCGCGGCGTGTCATTGGGTACCGGGCCCTTGCCGTCTATGGGGTCGCCAATGACGTTGAACAAGCGTCCCAAGACATTTTCACCTACGGGCACTGTGATTGGTCCGCCCGTATCCACTACTGCGGTGCCGCGCACCAGTCCGTCTGTGGAATCCATTGCAACACAGCGCACCATGTTTTCTCCCAGGTGTTGCTGCACTTCGAGCACCAGACGGGGATCCGTACCTTCGACTTCTAACGCATTGTATATGGGGGGCAGGTCGCCTTCAAATGCCACATCGATGACAACGCCCACGATTTCTTTGATCATACCCTGGTTCATAATTGGCCTCTCCACTACTGGGCAACGGCTTCGGCGCCGCCGATAATATCCATCAGTTCCAGTGTAATTGACGACTGACGTTCTTTGTTCATTTCGCGGGTTAGTTCTTCGATTACGTCACCCGCGTTTTTGGTCGCATTGTCCATTGCACGCATCCGCGCGGCTTGCTCACCGGCGTTGGATTCCAACAGGGCACGCCATACCTGAAAATTTACATGACGTGGGACCAGTGTCTCCAACAATACTTCCGGCGATGGTTCGAATAAATAAACACCTGCTGCTTCGCCTTCGCTGGGTGCAATGGGCAACAATTGTTCTGATACGGGTTGTTGTTGTGCGACTGAGACAAAGGCATTGTAAATGAGCATCACGCGATCGACTTCTCCCGATAAAAACCGGTTTACCGCGTCTTCGGCGATTGTTATAGCCGAGGCAAAGGACAGGTCGCGAAACACATCTTCATAGTCATTGAGTATATCGCAATTGCGGTTTCTGAAAAAACTACGTCCTTTGCGCCCCACTGCTATTATGCCGTCATCGGGGGACATGTCATTGAACGCATGGCGGCAGGAGTTGGTGTTAAAACTGCCGCACAAGCCGCGATCAGAGGTCAAGACAATGAGCGCTGTGCGGTTGATCGGGCGTTCTGTCATCAGCGGATGTGAAAGCGATTCCATGCTGCTGAGTCGCTGTAAAACGCGATCGAGTTGCTGTGCATAGGGCCGCGCAGCCGCAATGGCTTCTTGTGCCCGTCGCATGCGAGCCGCAGCCACGAGTTGCATGGCGTTGGTTACGCTCTGGATATTTGTGATGCTTGCAACGCGCGTTCTCAGTTGTCTTAAGGTTGCCACATCCGGTCCTTTGTTCTCTTATACCGATACGCGGAAGCCGCGCTTAAAATTCTCAATTATTTCTGTGAGCTTTTCGGCATTTTCGTCGCTCAAGTCTTCGCTTTCGCGGATTTCTTCCATCAACTCACTGTGGCCTATGTGCGCCAGCAATTCTCGCTCAAAGCGCCGCACGTCTTCAGTGGGCAGATCATCGGCCAGATTGGCGGCAAAAAGTGCCACGGTGAGTTCTTCCAGCGACATCGGGGAATACTGATCTTGTTTGAGGATTTCGATTAATTTTTCGCCGTGGTTCAGCAAATTCTGAGTTGAGGCATCCAGGCCTTCTGTGCCGAACATCGCAAAGGCTTTGACTTCGTTGTAGCGCGAGATGTCGGCTTTGATGGTTCTGGCAACGGCTTTCATCGCGCTCGTCTGTGCCGAACTGCCCACGCGCGATACGGATGCGCCCACGTCCATGGCGGGGCGGATACCCGCGTAGAACAACTCGGGTTTGAGCAGGATTTGTCCGTCGGTAATCGATATCACATTTGTGGGCACAAAGGTGGAGACATCGCCTTCCAGAATTTCAATGACGGGCAATGCGGTGAGCGAACCTGCGCCCTGTTCGTCGCTCATTTTGGCGGCGCGCTCGAGCAGGCGCGAATGCAAATAAAATACGTCGCCGGGATAGGCTTCGCGGCCCGGCGGGCGGCGCAATACCAGGGACATTTCGCGGTAAGCCCACGCCTGTTTGGACAAATCGTCGTAAATAATCAGCGCGTGTTCGCCCTTGTCGCGGAAATACTCGCCCATTGAGCAACCCGAATAGGGTGATAGGAATTGAAGTGGGGCGGGTTCACTGGCTGTGGCCGATACGACAATGGTGTATTCCATTGCGCCATTGGCTTCCAGTTCGGCCACGACTTTGGCGACTGTCGAAGCCTTCTGTCCAATGGCGACATAGATGCACTTTACGTCGCTGTCTTTCTGGTTGATGATGGTATCGACGCCAATCGCCGTTTTGCCCGTTTGCCGGTCGCCGATGATCAGTTCGCGCTGCCCCCGCCCGATTGGCACGGTTGAGTCGATTACTTTTAATCCGGTCATCAGGGCTTCGGTTACGGGCTGTCGCTCGATGACGCCGGGTGCCTTGCGTTCAATGGGGAGTGTTGCTTCGGGGTTGATTGGGCCTTTGCCGTCTATTGGCATGCCGAGTGGGTTTACCACGCGGCCCAGGAGGGCTTCGCCCACGGGCACTTCGGCAATGCGTCCGGTGCGTTTGGCCTCGTCGCCTTCGCGGATCAATGTGTCATCGCCAAATAGCACACAGCCCACGTTGTCTTCTTCGAGGTTGAGTGCCATCCCCATAATGCCGTTGGGAAATTCGACCAGTTCACTGGTCTGCACATTGCCCAGCCCCTGCACGCGGGCCACGCCATCGCCCACCTGCTGTACGGTGCCGCTTTCATAGACGTCTATTTCAGTCCTGGAATCCAGGATTTGCTGTTTGAGCAGTGCCGAAATTTCGTCGGGGCGAATCTGCAAATTCGTCGCCATGTTTTGCCTGCCTTCTTTTAATCAGACACGAGGCGTTGTCGCAACCGATTGAGTTGCGTCGCCAGTGTGCCATCAAATACACGGTCGCCGAGCCGCACCACAAACCCGGCCTTTAATTGTTCGTCTATTGTGGTTTCCAATCGCACTTGCTTGCCAGAATAGGTCGAGAGTTTTGCAATTAATTGCGTTTCCTGCTCAGAGGACAGGGGCGCAGCAACCGTTACCTGCGCTGTGGCCTGACCGCGCCGGTCTTCCAATACGGATAGGAAATCCGACAATATCTCGGGCAGTACGCGCTCGCGGCGATTGTCGCAGAGCAGCAGCAAAAATCTGAGGGTTATGTCCTCGATTTTTCCGGCGAGCATATTGTTCAATACCGCGCGCTTTTGTTCAGATCGCATCATCGGGTCTGCGACAAATCCCCGCAGGTCTTCCGAGGCGTGCAATAGGTCCAATAATGCCTGCACATCGGCTTCAACCCGATCCAATACCCCGCTGTCTTGCGCGGCATCGATCAATGCGCTGGTGTATCGGATGGAAACGGCGGATTGGCTCACAAAAAACTCCGAACTCAGGAATGTTCTGGCATGCGGTTGATGAAATCATCTACGATTTTTTTGTTGTGCTCGTCGTCCAAATTTTCCTCCAGCAATTGTCCCGCAGCGAGAATCGCCAGTTCGGCTGTTTGCTGACGCAATGTCTGGAGGGCCTGATTGCGCTCTTGTTGTATGGTGCGCCGCGCTTGTTCGAGAAGCTGTTGGGCGTCGGCTTCGGCGCGTTCCTGCACGTCTCGAGCGACTTGTTCGGCGTCTTCGCGCGCTTTGTTAATTGCAGCTTGAGCTTCTGCCTGCGCCTGTACAAGTGCCTGTTTGTTCTCTTCGGCGGACCTTTCAGCTTCGGCACGCGCTTTATCGGCTTGCTCGAGTGCTTCGCGGATGCGCGTTTCTCGCTGGTCGAGTGCCGATAATAACGGTCCCCAAACAAATTTTTTCAAGACGAGCAATACGAGCACAAATGTGATGAGCGTCCAGATGATCAAGCCGGGGTTTGGACTCAACAAATCCATTGTTATGTCTCTCTTTCACCGCGTTTGGTTCGCGCGATTTATTTTACTTAAACACCAACAATACGCAGATGACCACGCCGAACAATGCCACACCTTCGACCAGTGCTGCAGCAATGATCATCGTTGATCGAATATCGCCAATGGCTTCGGGCTGACGAGAGATGCCTTCTACTGCACCTCGACCGATTTGACCGATGCCCACGCCAGCACCCAGTGCGGCCAACCCAGCACCAATACCAGCGGACAGATAACCGTAAGCTTCAGCGCCAAGACCTTCCACAGTACTCCTCCTTGTGAGTTGATACGATCAGTGCTCCTGATGAATACACAGGCCCACGAACAGGGCGGTCAGGAGCGTGAATACATAAGCTTGAAGAAAACCTATGAAAATTTCCAACATGTACATTGCCAATGCAAAAGCAATGGCAATGGGGGCGACAAAATAACCGAGAATAAAAATGATGCCGATCAGAGACAATATTACGACGTGACCGGCCAGCATATTGGCAAAGAGACGAATGCACAGTGCAAATGGTTTGGTCAAGAGGCCCAGAAATTCCAGCGGGATCATGAGCGGCAACAGTGCAATTGGCAAATTGGGGGGGATCAAGCCTTTGAAAAAGCCGAACAGGCCGTTGTGTTTGATCCCGGCTCCGAGCATCATTGCAAACGAGATGCCCGCCAGCGTGGCTGTTACATTGATATTGCCGGTTGCGGTTTGTCCAAAGGGTATTAATCCCAATAGATTGCAGAAGAGGATAAAGAAAAAGACCGTCATTAAAAACGGCATGTATTTCGGCCCGTCCCGCTCTCCCAGGTTGGGCACGGCGACGTCGTCGCGGATAAATATGGCGATGGCTTCAATCGCATTGGCAAAGCCCGAGGGTATGAGTCCGCGTCGTTTTGTGGAAATAATGAGGGTGAGAATGAGTAATAGCGAGGCGACCCACATCATGACCAGGTGGCCCGTAATGGACATATCAACGCCAAAAAGCTCAATATGGGGTAAAGGGATATGGAGTGGACCGAGATGTAGCTCGTGATGGTCTGTGATATGCTCGAGGATGAAACTGCCGCTGCTTTGCTCCTCTGCCTGTGCTGCCATCCGTCAGACTCCTGAATTATTGGCTTTGTCGGGCGGGCGCCCGACGAAGAACCGAATCTCTAAAATCTGAAATACTACGTAAAATAAAAATAGTGAAAGAGTCAAGCTAAAAACGTGAAGTTTAACTAATTTTAGTGCGACAAAAAAGAAAATGAGTACAATAATTAGGCGAATCCCCATTCCGCCGAATACGACGGTCATAAATGTGCGGTTATCCCGGCGCATGCCCCATATTGCGAGATAGGCCCCGGCGAGTGCATTCAGGGTGCAAATCGCACAACCAACCCCTGCGGCAATGAGTACATCTGTTCCCTGCCACAGGTAGAGCGGGTATCCTCCGAGGATCCAGAATGCCGACAAGACGACGGCAATTTGTTTGACAAAAGACCTCACGTATCTTCCTCCGAGTTGCGGTCTATTTTTAAGACGGCTTTGAAGAAGTGGTAAAAGCCCGCGGCAATGCCTATCAGGCCACCGATTAAGGTCCACAGGGGCGCGGTGTCAAATTTGCCATCTGCCCAATGTCCCGCAAATACACATGCCAATATTGTGACGATGAGTTGTATGCCCAGGGTTAAATAGGGGCCTACACTGCGATAGGCCTGGCTGAGGGATGAGGGTTTGTGAGTGTTGGGGTCTTTCATTTCATTTTACCAATGGTGAACCGAGTGTCCGCTGCCCGGGAACCAGATTGTATCTACTGTTGCCGAGATTGCCACGCCGAGGATGAACCCGACGAGGATACCGAGAAATAAGGGCTGGCCTTTGCGGTATAATGCGATGCCGCCGATTTGCAAGATGAGCAATTTGCACAGCCATACGAGAAAGATGGTGAAGATCGTTCCCCGCACGGCCTGGGTTTCCATGATGGCGAATCCAACCGGGTGCAAGGGCCACCAGGATACGCGATACCGCAAGAATGTCAATAGCGCCATTCCGGCTGCGCCAAAGCCGAAAAAGCCTATTCGCTTCCAGTCGGGTGGGTTAAAGGTTTGCATCTGTCGGATCCAGTAGTCAAAGATCCGCGGGTGCGTGCGAAATTCAAATGCTCTGAAGTTATATGCGCCTGTTTCATAGCCCAGATACAGTGTGAATGCGACTGATGAGATGGCGGCTGCTATGCCGGCTAATACGAGGGCAATCGCGACCATGCGTTTGCGTCCTTTTATGGCTGCTGTGATCCACGAGCAATGGGCCATGCTGGCCATGGCGAGGCTTTTGGCGTCTGTAAAATACGCGAAGGAGAACGCAAAATTTGCCATGCTTGTGGCCGGGATATTCGCCGAACCGAGGGTGTAGAGGGCAAAGGTTGGGGGCATCATGGAGCCGCGCAAATACACCAGTCCGCTTTCGGCAATAACGCGGGCTATGCCGACATATAATATTCCCATGCCGATTAAGAAGGGTATGATTACGTACCAGGCCATGCCCGCGGTGTGTAGCCATCCGATGATGAATAACAATCCGGCCAGGCCACCTATGCCGGCTGTGCGGTAGGACATGAGTTCTTCGGCGTCGTCCGATTTTTTTCGTCCTCTGATGGCGTGCCAGACGCCTTTGAGGTGTTCGCGTCCCATCCACAATCCCAGGCACAGCATACAGGCGAGTGCGCCAAATGCCTGCCACGCATTGGCGGCGTGTGTTGAGGACCACAAGCCGGGTGTTCCAATGGTGTATCCGATGCGGTTAAAGGTATAGACTTCGGCTACGACGAGTAGATAAAAAAACCAGATTGAGAATAGTACTTCCAGGCTGGTCCAGTAGGCAAATCCCGCGATAAAGAATTGTATTCCGATATAGAAGTACCGATCTGGAATATATCGGCTGATGTGCAAAAATGTGACGCCGTCGCCTGCTCGGGTGATTGGTATTTTGGGGAAGTCGGGCATGAAATACGACAAGATATTCCAGCATATTACGGTGAGTGGAATTGCCATGCCGATCCAGAATGCCGGGCGTCCTACGAGGGGGGGCCATATTTTTTTGCTTTCTTCTCGTACGAGTTCCAACGCGACCTGTGCCGCGGGAAATGGCAGTTTTTCGTGTTCGGACCACTGTCGTCGCAAAATTACGGCGATGCACAAGCAGGTCCAGATGATTGCGCCCGCAAATGCAAACCACCAGAATAGGGGGACGATCCAGACTTCCCATGGTATTGCATGGCCGGGCGGCAGGCCTTCGAAGAAGAGGCGCATGGCCCCGTTTTCATCTGTGGGGAATAACCAGTGCGGTAAATGCGGGTGCAGAAATTCGGACCACCGATTTTGCGCGGAGGCAAAATAATGGGGGGTTGCGAGATGCCCCATGATCAGGCCGGTGAAATTCATGAGGGGAAATAATGCGCCCACCAGCCCCATGGAGAAGACGATGGCCATTTCGAGGGGAGAAAACGCGGCGCGGGGCCAGAATTTTCGCAGGAGTACGTTCAGCCCCAGGGATAGCACTACAAATGGGATCATGAGTGCCATCGCCATGTAGCTGAATACCATCTGGTTGATGTGGATGACATATAGCCCGTAGATGGGCCAGGTGTTCACGCTTATGACGAGTCCCAACCCCAGCAAGACACAGCGCGCGGTTACGCGGTCGCGATTGGGCAGGGCTTCGGTGTTGTTTACGGGTTGCGCGAGTGCCATGAGATGCAGTGCTCCTGAATAGATCTATCTCTCTGCATTTAGCGTTAAGCGCAAAATTATATCGGGCTGGTTGAGGACTACGTACACGGCGCCGTCTGGTCCGGATATAGCTTCGCGCACCCGTCCCGCGTTTTTCAGGATTACTTCTTCGTGCAGGACGCGGTCTCCGTTAACGGAGAGGACTCGCACATCTTCGTACTTTAAGGATGCGACGAGCAATTTGTTTTGCCATTTGGGGAACATGTTGCCCTGGTAAAAATTGATGCCGCAGATGGCGATTGATGGTCGCCAGTAGAGGGTTGGTTGTTCCATTTCGGGTTGGTGCGTGCGATCGGATACGATTGTGCCGTTGTAGTTGAGGCCGTAGGTGATTTCAGGCCATCCGTAGTTTTTTCCTCTGGCGACGACGTTGAGTTCGTCACCGCCCATTGGTCCGTGTTCGCCGTCCCATATTTTTCCTGTGACCGGGTTGACTGCCATGCCCTGGGGATTGCGGTGGCCATAGGAATAGATGGTTTTGAGGGCGCCTTCCTGACTCACAAAGGGATTGTCTTTGGGGATGCGTCCGTCTGTGTGGATGCGGTGGACTTTGCCGTTTGGCCGGGTCAAGACCTGTGCCTGGTTTTGCACACCCCGGTCTCCTATTGCAAAGTAGAGGTACCCGTTTGCGTCGAATACGATGCGGGTGCCGTAGTGATGCCGGGTTGTGAGATAGGTTTCATGCGGGGCTTCGTAGATTACTTGTTGGTTGACATAGGTGTTGTCCCTGATGTGACCGCGTACGATGCGGGTCATTGCAGGGGATCGGCGTTGTCCTTCAATGTGGGCGATTTCATGGCTGTAGGCGAGGTAGATCCAGCCGTTTTCAGGGTAATTGGGGTCTATTGCTACGTCCATTAATCCGCCCTGTCCTTCGTGAACCACCTGGGGTGTTCCCGCAACGGGGTCGAGGAGTTGTCCGTTTTTTACCATTCGCAGCATGCCCGGACGTTCGGTAATGAGTGCTGTTTGTGGGTCGATAAAGTCGATTCCCCAGGGGATTTGCAGGTCCTGTACCCAGATATCGACATTTATGTCGTAGTCGAGTGTTTGTACAAAGTCGGGTGGCGGGGGTTTGGGTTGACCCACTTCTTTTTCTTGTTGTTCGATAAAATCCACGATCATCGCGATTTGTCTGTTTGTGAGCTGTTTTTCATAGCCGGGCATGCCGAGTTCGGTGAGTCCGTTTTTGATGTTGCGGATGCGATAGCCGCGTCCGTCTCCGTATTTCCAGATGCCATCGACCATGCTCGGTGCATTGCCCCCTCTCAGGTCGGGTCCGTGACACTGCGCGCAATGTGTCGCGTACAGGGCTTTTCCGTCCTGTGCAAATGCGGGGTGATGTACGAAGCTCAAGATACAGATCAGGATAAGGTGTTTCATGTGGGTTCTCCAATTTGGAAAGTCAGGATAAGAGGGGCGCGAGTTCGCGGGCGAGCAGTCGCTCGAGGCTGGGTTTGATGTGCCAGAAGTCGCGCATGGTGCAATACTCTTGAACGAGGGTTGGATCACTTGTTCGGGAGGTTTTTTTTGCGCGGATGAGGATGTTTTTAGGCGTGTGTTTGGAGTCGATGAATTCTATGAGTTCGGTGCGATAGCCCAGTATGCGCAGGATTTGTGCGCGGCAGGCGTCGGTGAGGATGTCGGCGGTGCGCCCTTTGAGGATGCCGTGTGCCATTACGGGTGCGAAGACAGATGCGTCGAGTTGTGGGCGCAGTTCGTGCTGGCAGCAGGGCGCTGCGAGGATGGCGGGGCTGTTCCACTGTACGGCGCGGGCAATGGCGTCGTCGGTTGCGGTGTCGCAGGCGTGCAGGCTAAAGACGATGTCGGGCGGTGTTTGGGGTGTGAAGTCGGCGATGCTGGATTCGCGAAAGGCGATGTCTGTCCAGCCGAGGTCATTGGCGAGGGTGCGACATTTGGCGATGAGGGATGGGTTGTGATCAATGCCGATGAGTCGCGCGGGGATGTTCTGGATGTTGTTCAGGTAGTGATACGCTGCGAATGTGAGATACGCGTTGCCGCAGCCGCAGTCTATGAGGGTGAGGGGGCGTTTCGACGCTGGTATGACGGGTTGTAAGTGGTGGAGAAAGGCGTTGATTTGTTTGAATTTGTCGCGCATGGATGCGCGGACGCGCCCGGTGCGGTCCATGATGCCGAGGCCCTGGAGAAAGGCGTCGGGGCGGTTGTCGGATAGGGGGTGGTGTTTGACGCGGTTGTGCGAGAGAGTGGGTTGGATATTTGGACGCGAGGGTTTTGCGCGTTTGAATAGTGCGCGGCCTTTTTTTGTGATGCGAATGTGGAGGTCTTCGTGACTATTTTGTACGTGGATTTGTGCGAAGGGCAAGGCGAGTAGTTCGTCGAGCGCGGTGTTCGCGTCGGTCAGTGGGATGTTTTCCGTGATGTCTTGCGTGCGGCTATATCGCGCGATCTGGAGGTGGGGCGCGTTTTTGATCTGGACCATGCGGACGGTGATTTTGTTACAGGTTGTGCCACGACGCGGATGGCTCAGGATAAGCCTGAGAAAGGTTTCGGGGTTTGATACCGCATTGAGGATGGCGGTTTTGTAATCGGTTTTGGACGTAAACATAGAGTGGCGTTGGTAGATTGGTTGTGCTTGCGCGAGGGATTAGGGTCAATTTGAGTTGGCATATAAAATATATATAGAGAAGAGGAATTTGCCAGATGATTTCTTGTGGGTAATCCCAAACGTTGTGGCATTCTTTTTGGAAGTCTTATTGGGTTATAACTCTCGTTGCAGGTAACGACGCCACAGATCGGCGGCGATGTCCACGGGTCTGGATTGAATGCCGTAGCGTGAGAAGTATTGACACACGCGTTCGACATCGCGGACGAGGAGAGAAAAAGCACTGGGATTGTCGAAGGGGTCAACAGCTTGCGGAAAGTCGATGACGGTAATGGCCCCATTCCAGTAGAGGATGTTAAAGGCCGATAAGTCACCATGGATGCTATCGCAGGAGAGGAAGATTTCGATATTTTCAATACAGCGGTCAAATAGAGGTTTGGCTTCGGTAGGGTCGAGCCGCACTTCCCGAAGCAGGGGAGCAGCTACTCGTGCATTGCCAATGAATTCCATGAGGATGGTATTGCCAGACAGTTCGAAGGGTTGCGGCACATCGGCACCTGCATGGTAGAGCATTTGCATGGTGCGAAATTCGTGTTTGAGCCAGGCGCGATCTTCTACGGCTTTACCGGTGCGGGTTTTCTTTTTGAGAGCGCGAAGGTAGCGTTTGTCGGAGGTGATGTGTCGGCCTTGCTGGTATTGGGCGTAATTTTTCATCGCGCGGTTGCGGCGGAGACGATAAATTTTGGCGGCAATGAGGTCCACCCCCATACCAGGAGATGCTTTGCAACAATAGACCTGCGCTTCTTTGCCACCTTTGACGCGATAGAGAACGCCTGAAAACCAGCCGTCTTCTTGAAAATTTTTGAGGGCTTTTCCGACCCATTCTTCTTCAAATTTCTGAGTACTGAATTGAAATTCAACTTCTTCGGGATTGTTCATGTTGTGCTCCAAAAGAGTGAAAGGTTATTTTCCACGATTTTGGATGCACTTTTAATCTGTGGTTATCGGTGGTTACATCTCACGTCTCATTACACCGCATACGCGATTGATCCGTCCTCTCGTCTCGGTGTATTGACTTTGGTTAAGGGGGCAAAGGGCGTGTCGGG
Organism: Gemmatimonadota bacterium; assembly: GCA_009838845.1. Classification (NCBI taxonomy): domain Bacteria; kingdom Pseudomonadati; phylum Gemmatimonadota; species Gemmatimonadota bacterium. Next base: position 18,146 of record VXRD01000077.1, read on the forward strand.
GATTTTGGCGTCGTCGAGTTCAACGCCAAGGCCAGGGGCTTCGGGAAGGGGGATATAGCCGCCTTCGCGTTTGTGCGCGCATTTGTACACGGCGTTGCGTTCGCTTTCGTCGTTTTTGGAGTATTCCTGGGTGATGAAGTTGGGGATGCTGGCGTCGAGGTGAAGGGATGCGGCTGTGCCCAGGGGGCTGAGAAAGTTGTGGGTGACGACCGCGCAGTGATAGGATTCGGCAATGGCGGCGATTTTTTTGCAGTGGGTCAGGCCTCCTGCCAGGGCGATGTCCGGGCGCACGTATTGGGGTCCGCCGTGTTCGAGGAGTTCGCGAAATTCCCATATTGAGGTGAAGCGCTCGCCATTGCCCAGGGGTACGGGGATGCGTTTGGCGATTTCTGCCTGGGTGGTGATGGTGTCTATCTGGATGGGGTCTTCCATGAAGTAGAGGTGATAGGGGATGAGGGCTTCGCCCAGGGCTACGGCGACCATTGGGGTGAGTTTGCGGTGGACTTCGACGATGAGATCCACATCGGGTCCGGCACCTTCGCGGGCAGCGGCGACGATTTCGACGGCGTTTTGTATGATGCGCGATTGGGCCTGGTTCTGGTATCCGGCTGTGATGGGATCAAATTTGATGGCGGTGAAGCCTTCGGCGACGGCGGCTTTTGCGTTTTTATACATTTGTTCGGGTGTGGGTCCGCCCGCGAGCAGGTGCAGGCGAATTTTGTCGCGGCAGTTGCCGCCGAGGAGTTCCCAGACCGGGACTTGAAAGTGTTTGCCTTTGATGTCGTACAGGGCGATGTCCATTGCGCTGACTGCGCCGCAGAGCGCGGTGCCGCGAAAGGGTGCCATGCGGTAGAGGTGCTGCCAGTGGTGTTCAATGCGCATGGGGTTTTGTCCGATGAGGTATTCTTTGAAGACTTTGGCTATGGATTGGATGGCTTCGGGATAGCCCCAGCAAGCAGATGTCCCGATGCCGGAGATGCCGGTGTCGGTGGTGAGGCGGACGACATAGCTGTTGCCGAGCAGGAAGTGTTCGACCTGGTCGATTTTCATGGATATGCTCCTTGTATTCAGGTATGGAATTGGTCACAACTTGGATTATATTAAACGATGAGACGATAATGGGCAATAGAATACGAGGAGGGTAAGATGTCGAATTTGCGTTTTGCAGCGGAGAAGGAACGGCGGGTTGCGCTTGTTACAGGGGGCGCGCGGGGTATTGGTGGGGCAACGGCGGTTCGGATTGCAGAGGAGGGCCGGGATGTTGTTATTGCCGATGTTCTGGCAAGAGAGGGGGCGGAGATCGTTGAAAAGATTGAGGCATTGGGACAGCAGGCGTTGTTTGTGGAGACTGATGTGACGGATGAGGCTGCTGTTCAGGCGTGTGTGGCACAAGCGGTTGCGCGTTTTGGGCGGCTGGATATTCTGGTGTGTTGTGCGGGTACTTTGGGATGGGAGAAGCCGTTTTTTGAGCAACCCGTGGCGCAGTTTGATAAGGTGATGCGTATCAATGTGTACGGGGTTTATCATTTTCACCAGGCTGCAATTCCCCATATGCTGGAAGGGAGTTGGGGGCGCTGTGTGACGATTACTTCGGGTGCGCGAAATGGCAGTCCGAATCAGGTGCCGTATTCGGTGTCGAAGGGGGCTGTGTATTCATTTGTAAGCGCGCTGGGCAATGCGTATTGCAAACAGGGTGTGTTTGTCAATGGCGTGGAACCGGGGCGGGCGTTGACGGATATGGTGGTGCCGAGGTTTTCGCCCGAGTATATTGCCAATCCTCCGGGTCAGCCGATGGGGCGGTATTCGGATCCGGAGGAGGTGGCTGAGGTGATTGAGTTTTTGTGTTCTGAGCGCAATACTTATACGTCGGGTTCGGTGTGGAGTGTGAAGGGTGGGAGAGGATAGAAGTGTGAAGTAGGAAGTGTGAAGTGAGAAAAACTGGACGCCTGCTTAAAGCATGCAGGCGTGACGAGCGGCCGATTGTCATCGCGGCATGGTTTAAGCCGCGATCCAGAAGGTTTTGACTGTTATTACGTTACAGAAGCATGCCAGGCGTTGAGGCGGGTGAGGAGGTCGTTGGTGAGGTCGGGTTCGTCGCCTGCGATGTTGGTGGTTTCGTTGGGGTCGGTGTTGAGGTTGGCGAGGTGTATTTCGTTTTGGTCGAGGAGGAGTTTGTAGCGGTCGCTTTGAATCACACGGGTGTTGCCTTTGGGTCCTTGTGTCCAGAAGAGGTCGCCGTGCGGTGAAGGGGCATTGTCGGCGATCATTGGGAGTATGTCCGTGCCGTCGAGGTTGTATTGTTCGGGGTCGCCACCTGCTGCGGTGAGGATGGTGGGGAAGATGTCCATGCCGATGCCGATTTCGTCGATGGTTTTTCCGCCCTGTACGCGCGCGGGCCAACTCATGAGGGTGGGGACGCGAATGCCGCCTTCCCAGAGGGTGCCTTTGTGTCCGCGCAGGCCCCCTGTGTCGCCGCCGGGATAGGGGAGGTCTGTGCCGTCGGTCCAGTTGCGCGGTTCGCGCGAGGGTCCGTGGTCGGGTTGAAAGAAGATGCTGGTGTTGTCAAAGAGGTCCAGTCGCTCGAGTTCGTCGAGGATTTTGCCGATGGCGTCGTCCATGACGGTGAGCATGGCGGTCATGAGTTGTCGCGAGCGAGATAGGTGTGCATAGCGTTCCATGTATTCTTCTGGCGCGTGCAGGGGATAGTGCGGGGTGTTGAAGGGGATGTACATGAAGAAGGGGCGGCCATCGTTTTTGGCTTTTTGGATGTATTCGATGGCTTTGTCGCGCATGAGATCGACGAAGTAGGTGCCGTTGTGATACACTTCTCTGCCGTCTTCCCAGAGGTCGTGCCGCGCCTGGTTTTTCGAAGATAGTGCCCAGTAGAAGATGTGCGAGTAGTAGTCGATACAGCCGTTGGTGAAGCCAAACCAGTGGTCAAAGCCGTGGTTGTGCGGCAAGAAGGGTTCGCGGTTGCCCAGGTGCCATTTGCCCGACATGTAAGTTTGATAGCCCAGTTTTTTGAGTGCTTTGGGTATGGTGGGCAAGTCCGGTGAAAGGCCGTCGGCATCTACGCCTACGTTGCCGGGAATGCCCGCGGCAATGGGATAGCGCCCGGTGAGTATGCCGCAGCGTCCGGCGGAGCAGATGGGGGCATTGGAATACCACCGGGTGAGTTTGGCACCCCGAGATGCGATGCGGTCAAAGTTGGGGGTTTGGAAGTCGGTCGCGCCCATGCAGGAGAGGTCGCGGTGTCCCTGATCGTCACTCATGAATACGATGAAGTTGGGTTTGTCAGACATGGGGGTTCCTTTCAGGCGAGATGCTTTTATCCGTTTTCCATCGCTCCCATCCTATGTGTTCGTGTGTACAACCAAAGTACTGGGGATGGAAAATCTCGGCGAGGATTTCAGCCGATTCCACCAGGCGCGGTCCCGGACGGTTGAAAAATTGGTTGCCATCGGTGAAGAATACCTGACCCTGCTGTACAGCTCGTAGCTGGGACCACGCTGTTTGCCGGGTGAGAGCTGGCAACTCGTTTCGCGAACGGGGCATAGTAAAACCGCAGGGCATCAGGATGATGATATCCGGCTGGGCTTCCACTATGGCCTCCCACGATAGATAGGGAGAATGATCTCCTGACGAGGTAAAGAGGTTTTGACCGCCGGAGATTTCCACCAGTTCGGGGATCCAATTGCCCGCAGCCATGAGCGGTTCGAACCACTCAATGCAGGCCACGCGTGGACGGTAGTCTATCTCGCGGACGCGGGTTGCAATTTTGTGTAGTCGGTTCTTTAGTTGAGTCACGAGAGTACCACTATTATCTTCCATTCCAAGCGCGGTTCCCACCCGCTCAATGTCGCGCCAGACATCAGTTAAGGCGTTGGGTTCCAGTGATAGAATGGTCGGCTGAGAATGCACCAATTGGCAGGCTGCTTCCTGGACGTCTTTAAGGCTGACGGCGCAGACGTCGCACTGCGATTGTGTTACCAACAAATCCGGTGCCAATTCGTCGAGCTGGTCGGCATCTACCCGATATACCGAGGTGGCTTCTTGCAAGATGGCTTTGACCCGCTGGTCAATTTGATACGAGGTGCCGTCCGGGTCGAATTTGGGGGCTGTGCAGATGGGCAAGTTGGCGACGATGGGCGGGTAATCGCATTCGTGGGAACGGCCGACAAGGCGTTCGCCACCACCGATGGCACAGATGATTTCGGTGCTGCTGGGTAGTAGAGAAATAATGCGGTTCATGGATAGGATTCCATTCTTTATTAGGATCTATAGTTCGCGTCGGGCTGTTTTTACGATTTGTTCGGGTGAGGCTGTGCCGGTTGTGCCGATTTGTTGTATGGTGATGGATGAGGCCAATACGCCTATTTGGGCGGCATCGGATAGTGATGCGCCAGCACAAAGGGCGGAGACCACAGATGCCGAGACGCTGTCACCTGCGCCAACTATATCGATGGGAGGCGGAATTTTTATACCGGGAATATGCGTGAGGTTTTCGTCGTTGGCAACGAGAATGCCGTCGGGCCCAAGGGTGATGAAGACGGGTTTGCCGGTGCGCTGGGAAAAGATGCGGGCACATTGGTTGAGGTCGCGTTCTCCAATGGCGTGTATGGCTTCGTCGCGGTTGGCTTTGAGGATGACATTTTTGAAGTTGGTGATGCGGGTGCGGGAGTCGGCAAAGCAGACGGTGTTGGGATGGGTTTTGGAGAGACTTGCGAGTTCGGCGACGACGCGATCTGTGAGTACGCCGCAGTTGGCTTCTTGCACCTGGTCGAGGGCTATGACGCCATCTACTTTGGGGAGGAGATGGCGCAGGGTTTTAATGAGTTGGTTTTCGAGGTCGAGGGGTAAAGGCGTTCGATTTTTTATGTCCAGGCGTTCCATTTCAGCGCCTGTTTTTTTGTTTATGGGTTTGGTATAAGTCGGGGTAAAGCGGTCGGGTGTTTCGATGAGGTGGGTGATATCTACACCCGTGGCGCGCAGTCCCTGTTTGAGGTCATAGCCCTGACCGTCGCGACCGATTATGCCCAGGGCATAGATGTGTCCAATGCCGAGGGCGCAGAGGTTGGAGGTGATGGTGCCGGCTGCGCCGGGCTGGTTGCGAATGGCGACGATTTGGCGCGCTTCAAGGCCGGTTTCGATGGATGTTTCGGCGAGGTCGGGGTCCGTGATGAGATAGCGGTCGAGGAAGTAGTCGCCGATGACGAGGATGGCGAGGTTTTGGAATTTGGAGAGGATTTGGTTCAGGGTTTTGAGAGTCATAAAAAAAGTGTGAAGTGTGAAGTAGGAAGTGTGAAGTAGGATGAGGCACCAGCTTTAGGGTGGTGGAGCGGGGTCTTCTAACTTCTAACTTCTAACTTCTTACTTCATATCGTGGTGTAGCCTGAAGTAGGCGTGGTGACCATATTTATCGAGGCTGCCTTCAAGGCGGAGGATGATGTGTTGCGTGTGCATGCCCGCGCGAACCCGCAGGGCAAGGTCCTGGTTGTGTTGCATGCCTTCGACCGCAAGGCCGAATAACGAACCTCTGTGCAAGCCGACGCCGAGCCGTTTGTGCCGGTCTTGTAGCCCGACAAATGGCGTTGCAACTAATTTATCGCCTAACGGCACACCATAAGCTACTTCGGCGGAGACGCGATTAGATGCGAAGACTTCCGAGTTGCGACCAGATGCGATGTCGCCCATGTCGGGCCTCGACCACAGGGCACGCGCGCTGCCAGATGCGTCGCCCCATGTTGGCGATATCCGAAGCGATAGTCCTTCGTCTGATGGATTTGGAGACAGGCGGATTGTGCCCGAACCGCCCCATTCTTCATAATTGCCTTCCTGGTGTGCTATGAGGCCGCGCACCCGACCCTCAATCATCAGGCCCAGCGAGGTCAGTACATAGCGCATCCCGGCACCAATTTCTATCCCCATGCCCGTGTCTGCATCGCCGCCATCATACCGCATTCCCAATTCGGCCAATGGTTGCAGTGATCCCCCGGCGGCCCAGAGTACGTGTGATCCCTCTAATAATACGCGTACGCGGCTCGCAGTGCCCTTGTTTTCCAGCAAGTCCCTCAGATCATCCGCATTCGCACGCGATAGCACTGCATCTGATGCCAGGGTCAGTGTAAATCCGTCATGATAGGTCGATCCGACCAAATCGGTGCGGGTCCCAATTGCTCCCATGACCATGTTTGCGTCTGTCTCTAATTTCTTGATGCCTTCGAGCGATAGGGGCAGATCGCCTCCGCCATAGCCCAGCATTCCCCATACAGAGAACCGGTTTGTCAATGCGAGGCGCGCCCAGGGGTAGATACCTGTCAGCGTTGTCTCTACTGACCATTCGTCGCGGGTATTGGCGATGGTGCCCAGTATGCCATCGCCCATGGTGTAGGATAGGACAAGCCCGCCCTGGAAACTGTTATCCCCATAGTCGATGCCCAGCATGACCGATGTTACGTCGCCTTCTACTGTCTGATCGTTGTCGGTGCCGCTAAAGCGCGTTGTTGCACCCCGGCCCCACACTGCCCATCGAGGTTCGCTGTACGGTCCCATTGTGCCAGATAGGGCAAATGATGTACTCGATATGATTTGCTTCAATATCTCTTTGTCGTGAGCACTCTGCGCGGCCTCAATGCTAAATCTCATTGGGGAATCGCTCGGTATCAATGCCGGATTGTAGGATAGTCCGTTATAATTCGTCTCATGCAGGTTGTATCCGCCAATCACCACGTGGTTGGTGCCCATGTGCCCCCTCACGCGTTCGCGCACGGTTTCGATTACGTGATTCGATGCGGTTCGCCCAAATCGCGCCAGCCATCCGTCTAATTTTACCACGCGAGGTTCCTCTGGTGTAATAACTGCTGTCCATGCGCTTTCCAATTCTTCGGCATAGCCCAGGTCGTCGGTGAAGTTGACCCGGACTTTTAGCTGGCGATCTGTGTCGGTTATTGTGACTTCGTATGTCACACCTGTGGCGTTGATGATTTCGGTTTCCAAACTGCCTACCAGACGGATCCACTGATAGGTGTACGATACATTGGTGAGGCCATTGGCATCCTGGATGTTAGAGACGTCCGCGGTTAGTGTTTGCCCTACTTGCGGTGTGCCGGTGATTGTTGGGGCGCCTGTGGCTGGGGAGTTCGGGGGCAGGTCGTTGTCGTTGACGGTTATGCTCGCAGAGGATGGTGTGCCTGTTGTGTAGCCTGTTCCGGCTTGTAGTGTTGCGGTTATTGCGCTGGCTTCTTCATCTGTATTGTCGTCGGCTGTTGCGATGGTTAGAGTGGTCTGGTTGGTGCTGATGGTGATGGTTGAGGACGGTGTGCCGCTGATGACGTTGCCGGTTTCACTGATGTTCACGTTGCCGGTCAGTTCGGCTGTGGGTGCAGGGGTTACTGTGATTGTGAAGGTTGCAGCGGCGCCTTCGGTGATGGTTGTGGTACTTGCTGTGATTGTCAAGACTGGCACTACTGGGGCAACGACGATTGCTGTCAAGTCGCTTTCCAATTCTTCGGCGTTGCCCAAATCATCGGTGAAGTTTACCCGGACTTTTATCTGGGAACCAATGTCGGCTGTTGCGACTTCGTATGTCGTGCCTGTGGCGCCTGAGATTTCGGTTTCCACACCGCCGATTACGCGGATCCACTGATAGATATAGGTGACATTTTCGAGGCCGTCGGCATCCCGGATGTTAGAGACATCGGCTGTGAGTGTTTCACCTGCTTCGGGTGTGCCGATGATTGTTGGGGCGCCTGTGGCTGGATTGTTGGGGGCAGCGTCGTTGTCGTTCACGGTGACGCTCGCAGAGGATGGGTCGCCCACTGTGTAGTCTGTTCCGGCTTGTAGTGCTGCGGTTATTGCGCTGGCTTCTTCATCTACATTGTCGTCGTCTGTTGCGACTGTGAGAGTAGCGGTGGTCTGGTTGGCGTTGATGGTTGAGGGTGGTGTGCCGCTGATGACATTGCCGGTTTGGGTGATGTTCACGTTCACGGTGAGTTCGGTTGTGGGCGCAGGGGTTGCTGTGATTGTGAATGTCGCAGCCGTGCCTTCGGTGATGGGTGAGGTGCCTGCCGAGATGGTCACCTGTGGGATCGGTGCTTCACGGGTAATTGTGATGGTATAGGTCACCTGGGTGGTGCCGTCTTCGGCTGTTACTATTACTGTGATGGTGTTTGTGCCTTCGATAAGTGATACGTCCAATATGTTCGCGGTCTGTCCGTTGATGGTTA
>VXRD01000077.1:26470-28253 GCA_009838845.1 Gemmatimonadota bacterium
TCGCGGTCTGTCCGTTGATGGTTACGGTTGCGTCTGTGTCATTGGGTGTTGCTGTGACTGTTACTGTTGAGGTCGCGTACGGCACTGTGGCAGTGTAGGTGTATGTGTCGGGATCGAATGCTGGGTTCAGTGTGCCGGGGTTGATGGTCAGGCTGCTCAGGGTTGCGTCTGTCGATAACACCACTTCGTCGTCCAGCACAAGTACGCTCGCCAGGGATGGATCGCTTATTGTATAGCCTGTTCCGGCTCGCACTTGTGCGGTTACCACGCTGGCGTGTTCGTCTATATCGTCGTCGTGCGTTGCGACTGTCAACGTGGCGGTGGTTTGGCCAGCGCTGATGGTGACGGTTGAAGGCGGTGTGCCGATAAGCATTTTGGCGGTTTCTGTGATGTTCACGTTCACCGTCAGATCGGTTACCGATTTTGCTGTGATTGTGAAGGTGGCATTCGTGCCTTCGGTGACGGTTGTGGGATTCGCTGTGATGGTCACCTGTGGAAGTCCTGCTGGCGCACGGTTGACGGTGATGGTGTAGGTCAATTGGGTGACGCCATCCACGGCTGTTACTGTTACTGTGACGTCCATCGTGTCACCGGTAAATGGTATGTTCAGTGTGGTGGTGTTCTGGCCGTTGATGGCTACGGTTGCGTTCGGGTTTTTGGGTGTTGTTGTGACTGTTACCGTTGAGGTCGCGTGCGGTACTAATGCGGTGTAGGACAATGTCTCCGGGGCGAATGTCGGGGTCATCACGCCGGGGTTGATGGTCAGGCTGCTCAGGGTTGCGTCTATCGCGGGTGGCAAGTCGTTATCCAGGACGAGTACTCTGGCTGAGGATGGGGTGCCCACTACATAGCCAGCTCCGGTTTGCACTTGCGCGGTTACGACACTGGCGTGTTCGTCCTTTTTATCGTCGTCTGTTGCTACTGTCAGGGTGGTTTGGCCAGCGCTGATGGTGACGGTTGATGGCGGTGTGCCGCTGAGGGTATTGGCGGTTTCGGTTACGTTCACGTTCACGGTGAGTGTGATTGTGGGTGCAGGGGTTGCTGTGATTGTGAATGTGGCATCCGTGCCTTCGGTGACACTTGGGGGGTCCGCTGTGATTGTTATGACCGGCGTGACGCCCGGTATGACTACCATCGCTGTCAACGCGCTTTCCAATTCTTCGGGATAGCCCAAATCGTCATTGAAGTTTACCCGAACTTTTAGCTGGTAACCACTATCGGCTGTTACCACTGTGTACGTTGATCCCGTGGCTCCGGGGATCTCGGTCTCCATGCTGCCGATTACGCGGATCCACTGATAGGCGTATGACACATTGGTGAGGCCATTGGCATCCCGGATGTTGGAGACATCGGTTTTTAGGGTTTCACCCAACTCGGGTTTGCCGATGATTATTGGGGCGCCTGTAGCTGGCGAGTTCGGGGGTGTGTCGTTGTCGTTGACGGTTACGCTCGCCGAGGATGGGGTGCCCACTGCGTAGCCCACACCTGACGTTATTTGCGCGATTACAGTACCAGCGGATTCGCGTACATTGTCGTCGTCTGTTGCTACCCTTAGCGTGGCGGTGGTCTGGTTGGCGGGGAAGGTGACTGTCGAGGGTGGGGTGCCGTTGATGACATCGCCGGTTTGGGTGACGTTCACGTTCACGGTTAGTGCGGTTGCCGGTCTGGGATCTGCTGTGATTGTGAATGTGGCATCCGTGCCTTCAGTGACGCTCGCGCGATTCGCCGTGATTGTCATCTGTGGAATGTCGTTGTCGTTGACAGTGACGGTAGCCGATGATGG
>VXRD01000078.1 GCA_009838845.1 Gemmatimonadota bacterium
CACCGCGATCATTCATCCCCGGCCAGTTCCTGTGGTGCAACCACCCCGAAAGCCCCAACCGCGCAACACCACCACGCGTACCCACCCATATTGCCCCATCCGCAGCAATACAGATATCGACCACATAGCTATTGGGCAATCCCTCGCGCTCTGTAAAAATTCGCCATTGTCCGCCCGCATCTCGAAAAGCCGCGCCAGCCGGCGTACCAATCCACACCGTTCCATCCTGTGCAAAGCGAATCACCTGCACCCGATTAGAAGGCAACCCGTCCTCAGTTGTAAATGTTTCCCATTGTCCCGAATAATACCGCTTAAGCCCGCCATCATCGGTACCAAACCAGAGCGCGCCATCGTCACTTTGCGCCATCGCCCACACAGATACATTGCTCAAACTATCCATATCTGCTATCGTCGTCCATTCCCCCGTATCCACATCCAATAACCCCATACCCTGCTCAAACTCGTCAGGTCTTCCACCTCGCCCTCCACGCCCGCGACCATCCGGTTCACCTCGTCCACCACGGCCATCTGGACCATCCATATCCCTCAAACCACCACGCCCGCGACCATCCGGTTCACCTCGCCCTCTACCACCATCTGGTCCCTCCGCCCCCCTAAAACCACCGCGCCTACCTCTGCCACCCGGTTCACCTCGTCCACCCCGTCCCATTCCAGGACCAAACAAAACATTACCCCCTCGCCCCCCATAAGCGACCCACACTTTTCCATTTGCATCGGCCATCAAGCTCTGAACACCTTGAAGCGGCTGACCATCTAACATTACCAAATAAAGATCTGCGCCATCAAAGCGCAACAAGTGACCTGCATCGGTCACCAGACAGGAGCGACCACCATCCAGCCCCAAAATCTGGCGCAAGCCCCCTCGCCCCCTCAATTCTTCTGGCAGATCAATCCCCCTCCATTCCTCGCCAAAAAAATAAGCCAGTCCCTGTCGTGCTTCACGACCAAAACCCCGTCCCACAGCAGCCCACAATGCCCCATCGGGCGCGGCAACCAGATCCTGAATAGCATTTCCCGGCAACCCATCTTCAACCCCAAACTTCTTCCATAAACGCCCGTCATAGCGCGACACTCCACCCAGCGTGGCAAACCACATCGCCCCATCGGGTGTTTGCAACACAGCCGTCACCACATTGTGCGCCAGCCCATCTTCTTGCCGAAAGGACGTCCACACCTGCCTGGCCTCACCCGCAAAAACCTCGGCATTCAGGCAAAGAATGAACATCCACATAAAAAACACTAATCTTTGACCGACCATTTACTTCACTCCTTCAAAGTTCTCACAGTATCGTCCGTATATAATACAAAAAAAACAACTATTGCACACCCTACAAAGATTAGACGCCTGTGCCCACCATTCGTCCCACTTGATATCCCACATGCAATGTCATATTTTAGCAATCAACTTGGACGCCTGCTTAAAGCATGCAGAGCCTGCCCCTGTATGCTCTAAGCACGGGCGTGACGAGCATCATTGTCATCGCGGCATGGTGTTGAGCCGCGGTCCAGTGTTTGCAGCCCTTCAGCTTCACTGTAAACTTGGACTGTGACCAGTTGCACACCGTTCCACCCTTCACACTTCTAACTTCACACTTCTAACTTCAACCAAGGAGTCTCTCTTGCCTACAGACCGTCCCAACATCCTCTTTATCATGTCCGACGATCACGCCTCGCATGCCATGAGTTGCTACAACAGCCGCATCAACCAGACCCCCAACCTCGACCGCATAGCAAATGGAGGCATGCGCTTTGACAACTGCTTTTGCACCAACTCAATCTGCGCCCCCAGCCGGGCCGTAATCCTCACCGGCACATACAACCACATCAACGGCGTAACCACGCTGGCGACCCATCTCGACGGCAGGCAACTCACATTTCCCAAATTATTCCAACAGGCGGGATATCAAACCGCCATGATCGGCAAATGGCATCTCGGTCACGGCGGCATCCACGACCCCACCGGCTTTGACTACTGGAATGTCCTGCCCGGGCAGGGATTATATCACAACCCCGAAATGATAGAAATGGGCGAAGAAAAAGTCTATCAAGGCTATGTCACCGACATCATCACAGACTTATGCCTCGACTGGCTCAAAGCGCGGGACACAAATCGCCCCTTCATGCTCATGTACCACCACAAAGCACCCCACCGCGCCTGGGAACCCGACGAAAAACACGCCCACATGTATGAAAACGAAGACATACCCGAACCCGAAACCTTCTGGGACGACTACAGCAACCGCGCCAGTGCTGCCGAAGCCGCCCAAATGCGCGTTGACCGCGACATGAACAAAAATGACCTCAAGGGATTACCCCCTGAAGGCCTCTCACCTGAAGAAGACAAAAAATGGAAATACCAGCGCTACATCAAAGACTACCTGCGCTGTGTGGCCTCCATCGACGACAATGTCGGACGCATGCTCGACTATCTCGACACAGAAGGCCTCACCGACAACACCATAGTCATTTACACATCTGACCAGGGCTTTTTCCTGGGCGATCACGGCTGGTATGACAAGCGTTTTATGTACGAAGAATCCCTGCGCATGCCCTTCATCATTCGCTATCCCAAAGAAATCAAACCCGGCAGTATCAACACCGACATGATCCTCAACACCGACTTTGCCCCCACCTTTCTCGACTACGCGGGCATTGACATCCCCGAAACCTTCCAGGGATCGAGCATGCGCCCCTTGCTCAACGGCGAAACACCTGAAGACTGGCAAACATCGATGTATTACCGCTACTGGATGCACCTGACGCACCACCATGTTTACGCCCATTACGGCGTGCGAACCCACCAGTACAAACTCATCTATTACTACGCCGACGGCCTCAATCAAAAAGGATCAATCGAAGACACCAAAGAACCCGAATGGGAACTCTTCGACCTCGAAAAAGACCCTTATGAACTCAACAGCGTGTACGACAATCCCGAATACGCCGATATCGTGCGCGAACTCAAAGACGAACTCTACCGCCTTCAGGAAAAGGTAGAAGACGAGCGGTATGTAAAAGACGTGGATTAAATAAAACCACTGGATCGCGGCTCAACACCATGCCGCGATGACGAGTACTATCACTTCACACTTCTTGTATCTTACTTTTTATCTGCGTTCATCTGCGAAAAACGCTCAAATTATTCGCGTTTTTTTCTGCGGATCACACTTCTACTTCGGCACCTTGAGCACGGCGTAAAAATTGGCATAGTGCCGGCGGGTCTCTCTGCGAATGATTATACCGACTTCGTCACCGGGTTTCAACTCCGCCAATACATCTTCGTAATCTTCCATCGAACGCATGGGCCTGCGATTCATCTCGCGAATCACATCTCCCCGTCGCAAACCCGCCGCTTCAGCCGCACTTTCTCCTCTCACATCGGTGATGAGCATGCCCCATTGTGCACCATAACCAAACTGACGGGCAATAGCGGGCGTCATCTCCTGAACATTCAGCCCCAGGGCGCGTTGTCGCTCCACCTCTTGCAGACCGCGAAAGGGATCAAACGCATCCACCGTTACGCGCAACTTTTTATTTCCCTCACTTCGGATCACCTCAATTATCACCTGTGCGCCTGGAGGGGTTCGCGCAATACGCGTGAGAAACTCATCTGCATTGGAAATCTCTCGGTCATTTAACCCCACAATCACATCGCCGGGTTGTAAGTCCGTTTGCTCGGCAAATTCCCCCACCTCCTGAATCAGCGCACCCCGATTCACAGATAATCCCAGTGCTTCGGAAAGCCCCGGCGTCAGATCCTGAACCACCACATCCAGATACCCGCGTTTTACCTCTCCATCTTCAATAATCTGCTGCATAATATTGCGCGCCATATTAATGGGCACAGCCAACCCAATGCCCTGACTGCCACCGCTGCGCGACAAAATCGCCGTATTCAGACCCACCAGATCCCCGCGCAAATTCACCATTGCCCCACCGCTATTGCCCGGATTAATCGCCGCATCTGTTTGAATAAAATCTTCGTAATCCACAATATCTAAATTGCCCCGCCCCGTCGCGCTCACAATACCGTACGTCACCGTATGCCGCAAACCATACGGATTGCCAATCGCCAGCACCCAGGCACCGACCTTCAACTTATCCGAATCGCCCATCTTCAGCGCGGGCAAATCGCGCCCATCGATTTTCAACACCGCGACATCGCTCTGCGGATCTGTTCCCACCAGCATTGCGCCAAACTTTCTGCCATCGTCGAGCTCTACTTCAATAGAATCGGCCTCTGCAATAAGGTGATTATTGGTCAAAATATAGCCATCTCCAGAAACAATAACCCCCGACCCCAAACCCTGCTGCCGCCACTCTCTGCGATACGTCATTCGGCCACCAAAAAAACGATCAAAAAACGGATCGCCCGTCGAACTTCTCACCCCCACGACCATATCCTTTTTATTTACAATAGTCACCACACCCGGATTGACCTCGGAAGCCACCGCTGCAAAAGCCTCGCTGAACTTTTCCATTTGCGCAATCGTCACCTGATGCTCAGGATCAATCTTTGCCTCAACCTGCAAAACCATAAATCCCGCAATCAGTATCCACATCCATCTTTGCATACGCCGTCTCTCCGTTATTTGTGTCAAACCATCCAACATCTGACAAACTATCGCAAGGCGTCAAAAGTTCCTGAAATTGTCCAATCCCGTCAATCATAAAAAAAGCCGAGATCCACAGAGAATCTCGGCCTTTTTGAGTTAAAAAATGTACTTAAGCAGCTGACTTACCCGACGGACGCACCTTTTTCAGCGCGGACATCCAGGTCAACTCATAGACCACCAGCGCACCTCGCCATACCTCGACATTTTCAAGCCCGCTATACACCAATCGCGCAGCCTGTTCAATCGTCGCTTCTGCGGCCTTTACCTCGGGCTGATCGGCCACAGTCTTCATGGGAATGGGACCATAAGCGGCGCGAATGCGATTGATCACCTCGCAGACTTCCCGACGAAACTGGGGGATGAAACGGGACCGGGAGGTAGCTCGTTGTACCTTCTTTGATTGTGAACCGATACCCAACATGGGAACAATGCGTCTCATGGAAACATCTCCTGTTTAAGTTAGGTGAAATATATCGACATGAATCGTCTTATAT
>VXRD01000079.1 GCA_009838845.1 Gemmatimonadota bacterium
GCGACATTTTTTGGTGAGCCAACCTATCCGGGCGTGGTTTATCCCATTATTCCAGTAAAAAATGCCCGGGTAGATGTCGGCGGAGAAAAAGTTTTTCAATGGCGTGATTCGTCGTCAAAATTTGAGGAAGTGGAAATTCGGTGAAATATAAAAAAGGAGGTAACAAATGGCTGTGACAGTTCGGATTCCAACGCCTCTGCGCAAATTTACAGGTGATCAATCCGATGTAGAAGTGCAGGGCGCGACGGTTGGGGAAGCTATCGACAATCTCGAAGCACAGCATGCGGGCATTAAGGAACACATGGTCGATGAGTCGGGCGCTATTCGACGCTTTGTCAATGTGTATGTCAATGAAGAGGATATTCGTTTTCTGGATGGACCCGATACTGACCTCAGAGATGGCGATCAGGTGACTATTGTGCCTGCGATTGCCGGTGGGTGTTCCTTTTAATCGGTAAGATATCTGACTTATGATGCACATTTCCGCTAAAGGTGACTACGGTTTGCGCGCGGTCTTAGATCTGTGTTTGCACGATGGGGAAGGGCCAGTTTTGCGTACCGATATCGCTGCGCGGCAAAATATCCCCGCAGCGTATTTGGTACAGTTGCTCAATCTTTTGCGAAAAGCTGGTTTGGTACACAGTATTCGTGGTCCCAAAGGCGGACATGTGTTGTTGAAACGTCCGGATGAACTGACTGTGGAAGAGGTATTGGCTGCTCTGGAAGGCCCCGTCAATTTGGTGGATAAGCGCGAGAAGGCTGAGGATGCGGGAACAGATGTGCTCAATGATGTGTGGGAAGCTGTGGGGACTGCTGTACACGATGTCCTGTCATCGGTGACATTTGCCGATTTATGTCGAAAGTACCGGGCGCGTCAGATGCCTGTCACATTCCGGATATGATTATGGATGGCGCGAAAACTGGACATACGGTGTTGGACCTCGTGGGCAACACGCCCATGGTAAAGTTGAACTCGATAAGACCTGCAAATGGTGCTCAGCTTTGGGCGAAATTGGAATTTTTTAATCCGGCGGGTAGTGTAAAAGATCGCACGGCTCTCGCTATGGTTGAGGCAGCAGAAAAAAGTGGACAACTCAAGCCCGGTATGACCATTGTGGAACCGACCAGTGGCAATACGGGTATTGGCCTTGCCATGGTGGCTGCAATAAAAAATTATCGGCTGATCATTACCATGCCCGAAGGCGTCAGCGACGAGCGCACCCGATTGCTCAAAGCTTATGGTGCCGAGGTTGTGCTAACACCCACCCGCGAGGGGATGCGCGGTGCGATTGAAAAAGCGTGGACGCTTAAGGATAAAAATTGTTTTATTCCGATGCAGTTTGAAAATCCCGCCAATCCCGAGATTCACCGGCAGACCACTGCCCGCGAGATGATTTCACAACTCGAGGGCGTTCCCGATGCTTTTGTCGCAGGTGTGGGAACAGGTGGCACTGTGACCGGTGTGGGCGAAGTCTTTAAGCAAGTGCGATCAGATGTCGTGATCGTCGGGGTGGAGCCAGGGGATTCTGCAGTGTTATCGGGCGGAGAACCTGGTCCTACTGAGATCGATGGCCTGGGCGCAGGCATGATTCCAGATGTGCTGAATACGGAAATACTGGATCGCGTGATTGCCGTATCCAATTCGGATGCGCGCAAGATGTCAAAGCGATTGGCGCGCGAAGAGGGCTTGCTGGTGGGGATTTCGTCTGGTGCAGCAGCACACGCAGCCGTTGTTGTCGCTTCAGCGATGAGACCCCAACAGATGGTCGCAACGGTATTGTGCGATACCGGTGAACGGTATTTGGGCACGTTTTTGTTTGGGTGATACACGCGGACAAAAAAACCCGGCATCTTTTTGAGATTGCCGGGGCTTTTTGTTTTTGCAGATATTTTACGACTCAAGGGCAGCGACATGGCGCCGTACTCTCGATTTGTAGCGGGCGGCCGCATTGCGGTGGATAACGCCTTTTTTTGCTGTTTTGTCAATGATGGACTGCGTGCGATTGATCAGTGCTTCTGCTTCTTCTTTGCTATTTGTCTCCAATATCTTTTTTAGAGAAGTACGCAAAGACGAGCGCGTACTCTTGTTGCGGAGCCTGGCTCTTTCAGCCTGGCGCATGCGTTTTTTTGAAGATGCCAATGTGGGCAAGGGATTCACCTCCTTAGAGAGTTTTCCGAAATTCAGAGTACGAAATCTAAACATTTACAGGTATTTGCACAACCCATTTTTCATTTTCTTGTTTTTTTCTGCTTCTGTCTTATTTTATCGCTCAGGTCTTTAATCAAATCCAATCGGGAGGAATCACAATGGCATCAACTATTTATGTCGGCACAATTGGTCAGGGTGTTTGGCGAAGCGAAGATGGTGGCGACTCATGGCGGCGTACGAGCAGCGGTATGTTCTCGGAATCGGATATTCGCGCCATTGCCGTGCATCCAGACAATGCGTCAATTCTGTTTGCGGGTACAGAGGCCGGTATTTATCGCTCGCAAAATGGGGGAGACAACTGGGAAAAATTGGATTCGCCAATGAACGGTATGCAAATCTGGTCTCTTGCGATTCATCCCAGAAGTCCAAATACGGTTTATGCTGGCACATGTCCTTCTGCGTTGTTTCGGTCGGACGATGGCGGTGAGACATGGAAGCAACTTTCCGTGGAACTCGTCGAGGATTGCGGTGCGATTATTCCGCGCGTCACGACTATTATCATAGATCCGACAGATGATCAGACCGTCTATGCGGGTATTGAAATCGATGGCATGCGGATTAGCAGAGACGGCGGTGAGACATGGACATCTGGTAATGAGGGCCTTTCGAGCCTGGACATTCACGGCCTCGCGCTTGTGCCCGGAAGTCCAAAAACACTTGTGGCTGGCACCAATAATGATGTGTGCCTTACAACCGATATGATAAATTGGACACGGCTCAATGTGAAAGCAGAGTTTCCCTGGCCCTATTGCAGGGGGGTGCTCTATATGTCAAGTGGTCGGGTGTATGTCGGCGCGGGAAATGGTCCGCCAGGCGATGAAGGGGGGCTGTTCTACACGTCTGATCTGGGACATTCGTGGGAGCGCGCCGATCTGAATGGCAATACCAACAGCACGGTCTGGGCGATTGTTCACAATCCCGCTGTACCGGATTTGATGATAGCGTATAGTATTGCCGGACAAATTTTTAGCAGCACCGATAATGGCGATTCCTGGACGAAGTTCACCCGCGAGTTCGGGGAGGTTCGCGCGGTGGCTATTGCGCAGTGATGCAGGTGGGGATGGTGGCTAAACGAGTTTCTCTTCGGCGGCTGACCAGGTTCCGCATCTGATTTCCAGCAGGTGATCCACTGGCGTCGTAAATGTCATCAATACGCGGAAAGCAGTGGGGGCGGATTCGCTGCCCCGCAACGCCCAGAAGCGATGGGCATACGCACCCGGTCCGATGGAAATGGCGTCGTTGTTTATGTGGTAGGTCGCATATCCGGATTTGAGGAATGCGACCTCTGCGGCCTGGCCACGCACGATCCCACTGTCAAAATCCAGTTCGCCACCGGGTACAAAATCGCAC
Source organism: Gemmatimonadota bacterium (assembly GCA_009838845.1). Taxonomy (NCBI): domain Bacteria; kingdom Pseudomonadati; phylum Gemmatimonadota; species Gemmatimonadota bacterium. Next base: position 3,560 of record VXRD01000079.1, read on the forward strand.
GCAATTTGAAATGGCACGCGGTCATAGCCCTCTGATTTTACGTGCAGATTAAATCCGCTATCCACTTCTTCAATTTCCAATACTGTCGTTAGCGGCGGCAGGGCGTACACATCTCTTTCTTTTCGCAAGTTGTAAAATTCCTCAAATGCGACCTCGCGCCCCAATGGCAGGTCATAACCGGGTCTGCCTCCATCTGAACTTCGGCTTATGTGCGTCATTCTGATTTTGCCATCTACTTCCTCAAAGGTCTCGCCTGAAAATTGTGCGATAGAAAAATAGCTCGCGCACAGGTTCACCGAGGCCAATTCCACGTCTCCGTGTTTTACGCCAAATGGCGATGTTATACCTGCACCTGCTGTGGCACTCGTTTTTTCGCGCCGCACGCGCCACAATTGAGCGGTTGGGTAAACCCTGGCGTACGACTCGGGCAAAGGCTCGCGCTCAAGGTTATCTACTCGCCATTCGGGGTGGGTTAAAAATGGTTCGAGTGCCCATGGCAAACCGCCGGGGGATATGGCGTATAACCAGTCTGCGACTGCCGCGTAAAATCCATTTTCTTCCCGCCGCGCCATGTTGTAATAGCTATCGACCATACCTACCAGTACAACGCGGGTGCCGTGGTCCTGTCTGCGGGAAAAACTCGTTACAACGGTTCCGTCTGCATGTAACATGTGATAGGACAAATCCAGATTTTGACGCACGGGTTCCAGAAGTTGGGGGCGATTGAGTGCGTCGGAAGCCAGTCTCAGTGCGCGATTGCAGATGGCGTTATACGTGCCTGCACTGCGCTCGATGTATTCGCCATCGGCATTGTTGTCTATTGTTTCGGCGAGATAGCTTTCAATGGTGTCCATTCCATCCAGATCGGGGAATAATTCCAGCGCCTGGGAAAGCGCGGCGACCAATACCCAGCGGTGATTCGGCGTGTGGAATCCGCCCGCGATCATGCCGGGTACAGCCGTTTGAATAATTTCTCCGAGTACTTCGGCTATCTGGCCTGCGCCATCATCTTTGGCTTTGCGAGCCGCGCGGACTACTGGTGCGAGTCCCTCGACCAGAAATCCCGTGTCTGGCGATGAATCAAAATTGGTCGTTATCAGATCAAAGCACCCACTCTCTCGGCGAATCTTTCGCGCAAAAGCCGCGCCAGCGAGGATGCGTGCCAGAATTTCTTCGCTTTGATAATATCGACCGCCTTCCAGAAGATAGGCATAGCCCAGGGTGGATACCGCGCTCACATTTGTCGCACCGGCAATACCATCGCTGACAAACCCGCCGTAATCTTCTCGTCCTGCATCCATAATCTGACGGGGTAAAATGGTTTCTATTTGTTCATTCAGATTTTCCAATAGTGCTTCGTATTTTAGCATGCATAACCCCCATGAGTGAACGACTTCCAGCAAACCGAAGACCCGCTCAATATATCCCCAATTTGCCCGTACTTCAAGAGAACTCGTTTCCCACAGGGGCCTGATTCAATGCAAACTGAAACGGATCGGGATGGTCATGCGTACCGCAACTCCTCTGTCATTTTGCATGGCTGGCTTGAACTGAAATTGTCTGACCGCCTCCAGGGCTGCAGCGCGAAAAATCTCGGGGCCTTTTAAGACTCGTGGTTCGGTCACGCGCCCCTCTCTGGTCACTATAAACGCCACAAGCACCTGGCCCTGCAAACCCGCTCTGCGAGCCATCTCTGGATAAACCGGGTTCACGAACTTGATCAACTCGGGTTTCTGTTCCACGATCCAGAATTCCAAAATTTCTTCCTCGACTTCCACATCGCCCTTCTGCAGCGGTGGTGGGATATCGACGACAGGTGCATCGAAATCCAGTTCTGTATCGGCAATGGTCACATCATCTGGCACGTCTTCGTCTTCTGTTTCAAGGGGTATTTTGGGCCTTTCCAGAGGCAATGGTGGATCCGGTATCACAGGAATATCTACAACATTGACCACCTCAATAGATCTTTTGGTCGGTTTAGAATCGATCTTCATATCTGGAAACAAAATGGCCAATCCGACCATCAGAAATAGCGTCAACGAAGTAGAACGTCTCATCATCTTTGGATAAATTGCTTTCAAATCGGCATCTGCATGTTTGTTGCGTATCATCATTTCCTCCTTTTTGATATATTAATAATTTAATAGTTCGTCTCAAAAAAATATCTATTGGTTTATTACCCGGGTGTGTATAACATCAGTATCCCCCCTTTCTCAGGTCCTCAGGATAGAAGGTGTGAGCCAGTACATCGAGTTGTCGCATCTGAAGCGCTTTTGTGCGGTTAGGCGCATAGATCCCCATGTTGATTAAAAAGAAGCGATTCTGAGCGACGTCAAAAAGTGCGTAACTCTTAAACGGTCCACCTTGCCACGCGCGTGTATTCTCCCACAGTCCTTCCAGACAGACGGCCAATTTTCCCAGGAACTCTGTCTGGTAAATATTTACCTCCCCAGACGACGTTTGATCACCGCCATAAAAACGGCTCGATACGTCGTCCCACTTCTGCAAGCACCAATCTGGCGTCAATTGATCGGGATGTACACCATCTTCCCAATATATCCACAACCACAATTGTCGCCGATCTACTTGACGCGCCAGTGCCACAAAGTTCTCATTTGCATACTCATCCATTACTTCATAGCCCACCGGCACCCGCAGGCGCCAGCCAAATTGCCGTGATAGAGCTTCAGAATACTCGGTATTTTCTCCCGCGTGATACAGAATGGTTTCGAGCCATTTCGACATAGATGCATCAATCGCCGACACAATGCGGTCGCCATTGAGCGCGACTTGTTCAGCTACACCCGGATCATCAGCTTTGACGACCACGACTATCTGATCAGATGCCCACATATCGCGGTGAATCACTGTCTCATTTTTGGAACGCCCGGTAAACAGCGGCTGTAAGTCCTTCGCCAGAATACTATTTGCAGATGAAACAAGGATCAAATTGCGGTAAGCCCGAAAATCCCGAAACGCTTCAGGAGAGACATATACGAGATCAAATACGTACTCGGGTTGCGGCGTCAATACCGGGTCTAACAGTAAATCTTCCAGTACTGGTTTTAATTTTTCTCGGGTTGCGCCATCGGCCACAATCACAATTTTACTGGTTAGTCCAATGCCCCGGGGCAATGGATTGCCGATAAGTACATCTGCCAGCGGTTTGCTCCACCGAGAAATTTTCAGATGGGCTTCGGCTCTACCGGGCACGTCAATGAGGGGACCAATTTTTACAGCAATGACACAGACAAATAGAAATATCGCGAGCCAGATGGCACTGTGCGACAGCGATGGGCGGCGCTGATTGAGCAGATATTCAAAGCGCTTTACCAGATTCGGATGGCGATTTATGATGCCCAATCCTATTGGGCGCACCCTGCCAATCATTTCTGTCAGGCGCGTCAGACAGATCGCATAATCACGTGCATTGTGACCGCGATGCGCGGCATAATCATCGCAGGCCATTTCTCGTGTTAGTGACAGTTGCCGACTCAGCCACCAGATGCCCGGATTGCACCATAAAAAAACTTCTACGAGGCGCTGCACCAGAATGCCGAGAGCATCTCGGCGTTGAACATGCGCGATTTCATGCTTGAGAATTTGCTCCAGTTCAGACGCTGAGAGTTGCGGTATGAGATGTTGCGGTATGAGTACGACCTGGCGAAAAATACCCAGTACTGCGGGGCTGGCAATAGCATCTGAAATTCGCAAACCAACATCCACTGAGCCAATCCATCTGCGTTTGCACCGCTCAAACCGGGCCTGAAGATCTTTTCCCGCCCACTTTCCGGATCGCTTTAACCGCATCATCTGACAATATCTCAGTGCAATCCGCACGAGCATTGCACAGGCAACGACCAGCCATAAAATCCAGACGACAATCGGCCAGGAAGATGTGCTGAGGATTGACCGGGTTTTCACAGGCGTTGCAATTTGAGGTTGTGATGCCTCACTGGCGAGATTGGTATCCAGAACCCTGGTTGGAGGAATCCTTGCATCCGATTCATCTGCGGCCTCGTATGATGCAGGTGTGACGAGAAACAGAGGCATAATTACCACACCAATCACGGCGACCCAGAGCAGGCGGTGCAACAAAGACGCAGGCACGCGCAAACGCGAGAGCACTGCCACAATCATTGCAGCCAAAACCCCCATCCAGATCCCATTCAGCAGATAAAATACGCTGAGCCGGGCAATGGTATCAATCCATTCGCCCATCATGTTTCATCCTCCTCTGCCTTCTGAATCATTTTGTGAATGCGGGCAAGGTCTTGCGCATCGAGTTCTTCATTTTCCACCAGATTGAGTACCAGAGTTTCTGGCGAATTGTCGAAAAAGCGACTCATCAGATACTGAATGGCGCTTCGCTGTGCATCCTCTCGCCCCACGATTGGATAATACACAAAAGCTCTGCCTTCTTTTTCATGCCGCAAATAACCCTTCTGTTCCAGAATGCGCAATATTGTCAATACCGTGCTATACGCCGGAGATTCACGTCCAGCGAGTGTGTTGACAACCTCGCTCACTGTAGCCGAGCCGCGATCCCAAATAACCCGCATCAATCTCAGTTCGGCATCTGTCAGAGTAGGGGATCTTCGTCTGCCCATAAAGCCCTCACTATTAAAAATTTAATACTTTCAAAACAAATATGACCAAGAAGAAAGTGAATGTCAATTAAAAAATTAATAGTTCAACAAAAAAAAAGACAAACTGGTAGGAGGGAGACGACCTCGCGCTCCAAAATCCCAAACGGGGACACGGGGTCACTTGAACTTCAAGGGCTTGCCTTCACGGGCGGATTGATAAACCGCTTCGAGGAGTGCTACTGTGCGGCGGCCTTCGCGTCCATCTACGGATAAGGGCGTTCCTGTGGTCACGGCATTTACCACGTCTTCGACAATACTGTGGATGTCATTTTCTACGCTGTCGAGTTTTTCCTGAAGCCCTGTGCCGTAAACCGTCATTTCGCCATTTAGAACGTCGTGTAGCAAAATGCCGCCTTCTGTTCCGTGTACCTCGGCGCTGAAGTACACACTCTGGGGAAAGGTCGTGGTGCCCAGGATTGTGCCTTTTGCCCCGTTCTCGAAATTCAGGATTGCCAGCCCGATGTCTTCGGTCTCAATCTCGTGATTTACAATGTCGATTTCACCGTACACGGAAACCGGGTCGCCCATAAACCAGCTCAATACGTCGAGCAGATGCGCGCCCTGATTGGCCAATGAGCCGCCGCCGTCCATAGCCCATGTTCCGCGCCAACCATCGTCGTGGCGAAAATATTCGTCATTGCGGAACCACTTAAAACGCACTTCACCCAAAATCATCTTGCCCAGCCAGCCTTCCCGAATCGCGGTTGCTATCTTGACATTGCCATCCACGTATCGGCTTTGATAATCTACACCGCACAACACACCGGCATCTTCACAAGCCGCAATGAGCCGATCACACGCTTCGGTGCTCACATCCATGGGTTTGGTGGTTATCACATGCTTGCCCGCTTTTGCCGCTTCAATTCCAACCTGGGCATGTTTGCCGCTCGGTGTCATCACCATCACGACATCCACATCATCTCGCGCAAACACATGTTCCATATTTATAACGCAGTCCGTCTCCAATTCCTGTGCCACTTCCTCGGCCAGATCGCCGTGCAGATCGCACACGACCCTCAAATCTGCCCCGGCTGTCTCTTTAATCAACCGCGCCCTGTTACGCCCCATGCCCAGGCCAATAACGCCGAAACCGACCATATTATCCTCCTATCGTCTATTCTTCAGGCACAATCGGGATGGCCTTCTTTCCACCGCCCGAAGGGAACATCGGTCTGTCCGTCCTGATTGATTTTCGACATCGCCTTTCGAGTGTCTGACCACATTTGGGTCCACACTTTTGCATCTCTCAATTCGCGCTCTGGATGTTTGCGGCTGCGCGCGACAAAGCCCGGAAATGCCTCGCGTCCAGTCGTTTGACCGATGGGATTATACCGCAGATCAAAGCTCCAGCGGATTTTATCGCTTACATTGGGCAGCGATCCGTGTACTGTGCACTTGGGAAGAAAAATGACATCTCCCCGTTTGACCGGTAGCGGTATCATGCGTTCGGCTTCAAACAGCGATTCGGGTATCTGGCGCCCACCCGCTGTTTTGGGTCCATTTCCAAAATACGATGGGCAATGTGTCAAAAGCCCGTGTTTGTGGCTGCCGGGTACGACTTTTAGAGGGCCTTGTTCAATACCGACGTCTTCGAGTGCAAACCACACGGTCAACATATTTGTCTCATCTGCTTCTGGTACAACCACGCCCTGATCTTGATGCCAGATCGTTTCTCCCAAAACCGGATTTCCAAACTGGTTTTTGGGCAGAATATGCTCGGGTGGTTTAATCCGCACATGTTGTACGGGATTCGAGTATATCTCTGGTCCGATGAGCGATTCCACACAATCGAGCAGGGATTCAGCTGTAAAGGCATTGAGAACAGCCTGTCCCGCCCAGAAAGGCGTGTCTGGTTTCACATTTTGAAATGGTAGCGAGAAATCGAAATACTGTTTGTGTACATCGCCCGTTTCAATACAGACCGCGACGAATCGCTCGGCGAAATCAAGGTCTTCGAACAAGGAAGAAATCTCTTCTTGTTCGTAAAGATCGCGGACTAAGGTGTCGAGTACATCTGTATATTCTTCAATCACAGGATCCAACACGGTTTTTGGATCCAACACGCCCTCCACCACCAGATAGCCTTCTTCTTCAAACTGTGCGGTCTGCTCGGCAGTTAGGCAACCCATGGTATTTCTCCTTTTTGTGGGACGTTTAACAGCTTTTGCTATAAATCAATTTCAGAGCCCAGGCGCTATTGTTCTGCTGCGACCAGCGTTAGCGCACCGGGCATAATTTCAAATATCAGTTCTTTGGAGCCTTTCCCAACCTCGCCATCAAATTGAAACCAATCACTTTTCTCGCGTGTGATATGGACTTTTTGGGCTCGAAATATCTCGACGCCGGGCATGCGGTCAAAAGTGCCATTAAAAAGTCGATAGGTATTCAACACCAGGCGAATCCACCCCGGATGTGTAAACACGCATACATCGAGAAGTCCATCATCTGGCATCGCTTGAGGGGCTATGGTTGCGCCGCCTCCAAAGTCTGGCATGTTAGCTATGACAACGAACAAAGGCGTGCGCTCAATTTCACTATCAGAATCCAATCTCAATCGCAATGTCTGAGGGCGATATGAGAGAAGCGACAGCGCAGTGAGCACCAGATAGGGCAAGAATCCGCGGCGCCCCGTCCGGTTTGCATACCGATGGGCAACCACTGCGTCTAAGCCAATACCCGCCGTAGAAAAAAACAGGGCGTTGCCCACGCGCCCCACATCGAGTTTTCTAATCTCTGGCTGAATAAAAGCGCGACAGGCTTTTGCCGGGTCAAGAGATAAATTCAACGCACGCGCAAACGCATTGCCCGATCCAGCGGGTACTACTCCCAGGGGTATCTCTGTGCCGAGTAGCGCGCTTCCAACTTCGTTAATGGTGCCATCGCCTCCAATGGCGACCACCAGATCGAATCCCATTTCGGATGCGCTTGTTGCCAATTCCGTGGCGTGCCCCGCGTACTGCGTCACTTCAAGGGCGAAATCCATCCCCGCTTTCTCACACGCGGCAATCACGCGAGATCGAATATTGCGGTGTACTCCTGCATGTGGATTCGCAATGAAGAGCACGCGAGAGAATTGCACACTCATGTATGTAAAAAATCGACCAGGGTCTGACCGATATCTCTCAAAATTTTTGGCGAAGGTTGTGATACATCGATTTGTTGCACGATTTCTTTGGGATAATGCTCCAATACAGCAATTGTTTGACGGTCGTACACATCGAATCTCTTGCGAATAATTTGTTCATTTGCGTCATCAATGCGATATGCCACGAGCGCGCGTCCAAAGAGGCGTTTGATCAGTACATCGCGGTCTGGACAATCCAATAAGATGATCAACTTTACATTTAAGTCTTCATCGGCCATTTGAGCCTGGGCCAGTGTGCGCGGTAGGCCATCTAAAATCAATGTCTGTTCGTCGGGCTTGAAATCGCCAAAATCAGCCAGGCGCAGCATGCGTTCTCGCCACAGTGCAACGACAAATTCATCGGGCACCAGTTCGCCTTTGCGAATACTCGCCAAAGCCATTTCCCCGGGCTGGCTATTGACGTCCAATGCCCTGAGCATATCGCCACTTGAAAAATGGTATAAACCTGGTATTTGTTTTAACACACTTCCCCATGTGCCCTTGCCAGCACCAGGGGGCCCAAATAATAAGACAGTATCATACATCGGTATAACTCCCTCGATTGTTTTTTGACAGAATGGAAATGTGAGTGTATAATTAAGCTATCAGCGATCAATGCGATAAGAGTTAAAAGCATCTCCCATCCTGGACGCCTGCTTTAGGCATGCAGGCGTGACGATAGGAATAGCGATTGTCATCGCGGCAGGATTAAAGCCGCGATCCAGAAGGTTTTTTCTTACCGCTGTCCGCTTTCTTACAGGAGAACATCATGAACCTCGATCCCGCTGCCATCTCGCTGAAAAAAAATGGCGATAAAATTGAAGCTCTTATCCATGGGAAGACCTCATTTGTCGATCGCCTTGCCCGCGCGTTTCCCCACAGCAATCCCGATCAATTTGTCAGTTTGATGGACGAATTGGGGCACGAAATTGGCATTATTGAAAATCCCAAAAAACTCGACGATACTTCGCGCAATTTGCTCGAAGCCGAACTCAAAGCCATCTACTTTGTCCCGACCATCAGTGCCATAACTTCCGTCGTACCCAAAGGCACGGGCAGTCAGTGGACTGTTGATACCGACGATGGCGAATATACTTTCCGCATTCTGGGACGCGATGCTCTCAAGGGCAATGAACCGCCTGCAATTGAAATCACGGATGAAAATGGCAAGCGATACAAAATTGACAATTACTGGGATCTCGATCCGGAAAGCCGGGACCTGACTTCTGACCTGCTGCCCGATAAAGTTGTCAAGGCGCGCTATTACACCCGATCGATCTCGAGTAGTAGAAGTGGCAGAGGCAGAGGTTCGAGCAGTCGCGGTGGTAGTAGTAGTGGCGGTAGTAGCGGTAGTAGCGGCATGGGCGGATCGATTGGCATACGATGATTCGCCGGGCATAGTGATCTGCTACCGCACCCCTAACAATAAGTCGGCCAGCAACTGATCCAGACGCTCATAGCCCAATCCAACGCGCCCCATTGCATCGATGTCAAATTGCACTTGTTTGAGTGCCAGCGATTTTTCCGGGCTGTATTTGCCCAGATGCTGTTCGTATTCGGGGTTCTGGTTTCCAATTTCTTGCAAGATTCCCTGAATTTCGGCATCTGCTTCAAATTGTGCCACTTTATCCCTTAAGATATTGTACGTACGCATACACCCTGCGGCAAAATCCCATACCCCTTCTTCGTCTTCTGTGCGAAATGCGTGTGCGTCGAAGTGCCTCGGACCCGTATAACCGTTGTTTTCGAGCAAGCGCACGAGCAAAAAGGCGCTTTTGTAATCTTCTGAGCCAAACCGGAAGTCCTGATCATAGCGACCAAAACGCTGGTCGTTTAAGTCGATATGGAAGAGTTTGCCCGCCTCGAATGCTTGCGCCACGCCGTGATGGAAATTTAACCCCGCCATGTGTTCGTGTGCAACTTCCGGGTTGACGCCCACCATTTCGGGGTAATCCAGCGTTTCGATAAATGCCAGATAATGCCCGGTTGTGGGAAAGTACATATCGGCACGCGGTTCATTGGGTTTGGCTTCGAGGGCGAAATTCAAATCGTATTTCTGGTCGCGCACGTAATCGCACAGATAATTTAAGCCATCCCGGTAGCGTTTGAGGGCATCGATGGGATCTTTTGCCACGTTGCATTCGGCGCCTTCGCGTCCGCCCCAAAATACATAGGTTTTTGCACCCAATTCGACGCCTAAATCAATGGCTTGCATAATTTTTTGCAAGCCATAAGCGCGAATTTTGGGATCGTTGGACGTAAAGCCCCCATCCTTAAATACGGGATGAGAAAATGTATTGGTGGTTGCCATGGGCACGACCATGCCGCAATTTTTTAGTGCGTTTTTGAAACCGCTTACGATTTTATCGCGCTGTTGTAGTGTGGCATCAATTGGCACGAGGTCGTTATCGTGCAGGTTAATGCCCCATGCGCCCAGTTCGCTCAAGCGTTGCACAATCCGCTCGGGCGCAAGTGTTTGGCGCGTTGGGTCGCCAAAGGGATCGCGTCCGGGATTTCCCACTGTCCACAAACCAAATGAAAATTTATCTTCTCTTGTGGGCGTATATACATCGGCCATTGGACCTCCTCAAAATACGAATTAAAAATGCCAATAAAGCGTTGCAACTTCCGCGTGCAAAATATCATGGTGAAGTCTGACTGTCAATGGACATTTCCACAACTCATCGGGAGCACAAAATGATTATTCGCGATCCCGTTCACGGCGATATGTCGTTTAATGAATCCGAACGTCGGGTTATGGACACGCGACAAATGCAACGCCTGCGCGGCGTGCGCCAAACAGGATCGGCATATCTGGTCTATCCGGGCTGTGTCCACACGCGTTTTGAACACTCGCTGGGCACAACGGCGATGTCGCGGCGCGTGCTCGATGTCTTGAGACGCGGTGGCGCGCAAATCGAATCCGAGCAGGCCGATGCGGTCGCATTGGCCGCGCTGGTTCACGACATTTCGCACTTGCCCTTTGGACATACGTTTGAAGATGAACGCAAGCTCTTTCCCCGCCACGACACAGCCGCCCGCATGAAACATTTCTTAACGCAAACAGAAATCGCGCAAGCACTCGATGCTTCGGGCCTGCGCGATACGGTGATTTCTCTGCTTACAGATAAATCGTTTTCACCGGCGTGGATGCAGCAGATTGTGTCCAGCACCATCGATGCCGACTTGCTCGATTATTTGCGTCGCGATGCGTATTTTGCAGGCCTGCGTCAGGATTATGACGACCGAATTTTTAGCACCTTTATGCTTGCCGATGAAAATCTCGCGATTGATGTGACCCGTCTCAGTACGCGCACCGAGTTGCTGCACTTGTTACGGCTGCGCTATTTTCTTACCGAGCGCGTTTATTATCACCACGCCAAAGTGTCATCGGGTGCTATGATTGCCAAAGCCGTCGAGATCGCCACCGAACACGGTCTTGCTGAAACCGATCTTTACACTTTGACGGACGATGCCCTTTTTCGCCATTTGCTCGGCTATAAAGACCCGCGCATTGACCGTTTGATCAACGGCGTTTGCGAACGGCGGCTGCTCAAACGCGCCTATATGATTTCGACTGCCGAAGTGGGGCGCCGGGGGCGCGATGAGTTGATTGCCACCTACAATCGATCTGTCGAGAGTAGGCAGCAGATTGAGCGGCAAATCGCCGATGCTGTGACCATTAACCCCGACCAGGTTATTCTCTACTGCCCGGATATCTCTGCCATCAAAGAAGCGCGCGTGCGCGTTGTTACGCAAAATGGCTTGAGCCGCCTGAACGATCCCCCAGACAATCCGCCTTTTGATGTAAAGGTCGTGGAAGACCAGTATGAACGGCTCTGGAAATTTTACATTTTTGCACCCGAAGGTTATAGAGAGCGCGTTGGAAAAGTGTGCGAGCGCGTATTTGGCGAATCAAATGCGCTGGTATAACGATCTTTATTGGGACCGTTGTGATCGGTGTTTGACGCGATCAAATAACGGCGTGTCTGCCTGTCCCTCTATCTTTTTGTGGCATGAAGGGCATAGACTGATTAGATTGCTCAGTTGATTGGCCTCTTTTGGAGAGTCGAAAAGCCGGTACGGTATTTTGTGATGTACATCCATCTGTCGGCCGAGCGCGTCTTCTGTAATCCCACAAGACGCGCAACAAAACCCATCGCGCGCACGCGCCTTGTCCGCTTGAATTTTCCAATTTCCCCCGCGATACTCTGGACGACCTTCCAGCACGAGTTCAAAATCCTCTTCAGATTCCCAATGGGTTCTGCACTCGTTGCTGCAAAATTGGGAGCGCATGCCCTTTTCAATGTACCAGCGCGGCTGGGCAAATCGCTTGTCGCATTGCATACATCGCACGGTGATATCGTCTTCGCGCCGAACTTTTTGTTCTTCTTCAAACGATAGGCGCATTTGCGGCGATGATAGAGACTTTTTGTTGTTCATCGTTTTAAAACCTCACACATCAATAGCGCACTTGATTAGTCCAAATATAGGTTGGAATAAATTGCAAGTCCATAGAAAGAATAGATTGTGCCCCACGTAGAGATTGGATATTGTATCTGAATTTATTATACTATCCGCACTTATACCTGAACAGGAGAAACCCGTGTTTAAGAATTATATCACAATCGCGATCCGCAATTTTTGGGGACAAAAAACCCATTCCCTGATCAATATTGCGGGCCTTTCCGTGGGCCTGACCTGTAGTTTTTTAATTTTTATGTGGATCACCCACGAACTCAGCTACAATCAATTCCATGTGGAAGGCGACCGAATTTACCGCTTCATGCGGCATCATCACGGCATGAATAAGATCTCGACATTGTCTTCTATCCCCCAGCCGAGTGCCAAATTGCTGGAAGAGCGATATCCCGAAGTTACCGAGACCGTGCTTGTGACCTGGACTCAGCCCATGCTTTTGACACAGGGGAAACAGACTTTTCGGGATCGCGGATATCACGCTGGACCGGCCTTTTTTAAAATTTTCACCTTTCCCCTCATCCTGGGAGATCCCGAAACAGCGCTTTCGGAACCGAATAATATCGCCATCTCAGAGCGACTGGCCGAGAAGTATTTCGGAGAGGATTGGAGGAGTATTGCGATGGGGCAGATATTTGTGGTGAATAGCACGCACGCCCTGATGCAATACGATAACAAAAGTTTTAAGGTGACCGGGGTTTATGAAAACATGCCCGTAAATTCGACGCTGAGATATGACTGTATTTTGCCAATTGCATCTTATTTGGCCAATAAACGCAGTTTTTCTCAGTGGACGGTAAATCACCTTCGGCTATACGTTCAGTTGCAAAAGGATGTCAATATCGATCAATTCAATGCCAAGATAAAAAATATTATTAGAGAGAATGATAAGACGGTTACAAGCGATGCTTTTTTACAACCCTTTCAGGATATCCATCTGTATTCCGACTACAGGAATGGCAAACTGGTCGGTGGTCGGATTGACTATGTGCGGATGTTTATTGTCGTGGCTGTGTTCATCATCCTGATCGCGAGTATCAACTTTATGAATCTATCGACTGCGCGTTCTACGCAACGCGCCCGGGAAATTGGGATTCGCAAGGTTGCCGGGGCACATAAAACAATTCTAATTGGGCAGTTTATGGGAGAATCTCTCATGATGACCATGTTCGCTGCCATTCTGGCTCTGGTCATGGTCATTTTGGTTTTGCCGTCGTTTAGCGATTTGATTAATCAGACGCTCACGACCGATCTTTTCAGTATCGAGATTCTTCTCATTTTTTTTGGTATTGCGATTGTAACCGGTTTGCTCGCGGGAAGCTATCCCGCTTTTTTCCTGTCCAATTTTAATCCCGTCGTTGTTTTGCACGGTACTTTTACACCGGGGTCGGGTTCGAGTCAGTTGCGCCGGGTGCTGGTGGTGTTCCAATTCGGTCTTTCTATTTTGCTTATTATCGGCACGCTGACAGTTTATGAACAGATTGCGTATATGCGAAATAAAGATCTGGGAATTGACCGCGATAATCTGGTGTATATACGGTTGGAAGGTGCAGCTAAGCGGCAGTATGAGACTTTCAGACGCGAACTTTTGCAACAGCCGGGCATTGTCGGTGTGACCAGTACCGCACACAATCCACTCAGGGTAACGAGTACCGGAACAAATGCGATGTGGGCGGGTCGAGATCCCAATTCAGAGCATATTTTTCACAGGTTACAGGCCAACTACGATGTGGTCAATACCCTGCAAATGGAGCTTGTTCACGGGCGCGAATTTTCCAGAGATTTTCCCGGTGATCTCAGAAGTTTTATCGTGAATGAAGAAATGGCCCGAGCCATGGGCATGGAAAACCCGGTTGGCACCCTTCTGCGGTTTGGTCGCGAGGGTCCAATTATTGGTGTGGTTAAAAATTTTCATTTTCAATCACTGTACACCGCCATCGAACCGCTGATTATTCTTCTGAGTCCCGCCCGGACGGAGTATTTATTTGTTCGTATTGCCGCGGGACAAACGGCTGAGACTATTGCAGGTATTGAGAGGGTATTTAAGAAATTCAATGATCGTCCTTTTGAATTTTCTTTTCAGGACGAACAGTTTGAAAGGATGTATCGCAACGAAAGCACAATGGGCACGCTGGCCACTTTTTTTGCAATTTTCGCCATTTTTATTTCTTGCCTGGGTCTGTTTGGTCTGGCGTCCTATACCGCCGAACAACGCACCAAGGAAATCGGTATTAGAAAAATTCTCGGTGCGTCCATTCCCAATCTCGTCATTCTGCTTTCCAAAGAGTTCATCAGGCTGGTTGTCGTCTCCTTTGCTCTGGCCGCCCCGCTGGCCTATCACTTTATGACCGAGTGGTTAAATGATTTTGCCTATCACACATCTCTGGGATGGCGCGTCTTTGTTTTCGCTGGCGTCCTGTCCCTGATTATCGCCTGTATCACTGTGAGCTATCAAGCGATCAAAGTTGCCATGGCCAATCCGGTTGAATCGCTGCGGTATGAGTAGAGGCACAGGCAAAGAATTAAATGGAGGAACTCAATGGAATCCCTGCCCCTGCTTTCGGGCCATGCAATGCCTGTTGTCGGTCTCGGTACCTGGCCGATGAGAGGTAATCAATGTAAAGAGGTCATTAAACAGGCTCTCGAATTGGGCTATACGCACTTCGATACGGCCTGGATCTACCAGAATCAGCGCGAAATAGGCGAAGCCCTGCGGGAGGTCGGTGCTGATCGCTCAAAACTTTTTATAACCTCCAAAGTCGGTAGAGATTATCTGCAATATGACGTCGCGATAGAACAAGCCGACGATATTCTCGAATATCTCCAGATGGATTACGTGGATCTGCTGCTGGTCCACTGGCCCAATGAAGCCGTGCCTATGGAAGGAACTATTCGCGCTTTCAACGAGTTTTTCGATGCGGGTAAAGCGAGAAGTATTGGGGTTAGCAACTTTTCGGTCGAACAAATGGAACGCGCCCGTTCGCTCTCTACAGCACCTATCAGTGTCAATCAGATCAAATACCATCCGGGCTACGAACAGCGAGATGTTTTGCAATGGTGCCTGGAAAACGATGTGGTGGTGACTGCGTATTCCCCTCTGGGGAAGAAGGATATTCTTCGGGATCCCGTGTTGCTGAACATCGCCCGTATCCACGATAAGACCTCTGCACATGTCGCCCTCAAGTGGCTGCTGCAAAAAGGCATGATCGTTATTCCCAAAGCGAGTTCCCGAGCACATCTCCAGGCGAATCTCGATGTTTTTGACTGGTCCCTATCTGAAAGCGAGATGCAGTCCATTGACCGCATAGCGGGGTAAACGAAATGGATGAGAAAAACAGGCCCAATGTCGTTCTTATCATTACGGACGATCAGGGGTACGGAACTGTGGGGGTACACGGGAATGATCAGATCAGGACGCCATATATGGATCGTTTGGCCAATGAAGGGGTGGCGTTTGACCGTTTCTACGGGCATCCGCTGTGTTCGCCTTCTCGAGCCGCATTGATGACGGGGCGGTATTTCTATCGAACCGGAATCCTACACACGTCTCGAGGGGGTGCATTAATGTCGGGCGATGAGGTCACTGCCGCCGAGCTATTTCGAGATGCCGGGTACCGCACCGGGATTTTTGGGAAGTGGCATCTCGGTGACAATTACCCAATGAGGCCCATGGACCAGGGATTTGAGAAAGCCGTGTGGCACAAAGGAGGGGGGATCGGGCAAGCCCCCGTAAGGCCAAATAGCTACTTTGACTCACTTCTGTGGCGAGAAGGGGAAGATTTCCAGGCGAAAGGGTACTGCACGGATGTCTTCTTTGACGAGGCCCTCGTGTTTATCGAGGAATATCAAAGCGAGCCGTTTTTTATCTATATTCCGACGAACGCGCCGCACGGTCCTCTCGAGATCAGTGACGAATATGCGGATCCCTATCGCGAGATGGGTCTGGATGACAGCGTCGCACGAATCTATGGGATGGTCGAGAATATCGACGACAATATTGGGCGACTCCTGGAACTGCTGGAACGCCTCGGGCTGGATGAAGATACAATAATCATCTTTACGTCCGACCACGGTCCCGCGGGCGGCAGGTACAATGCCGGACTCAGATCCACAAAAGGAGATGTGTACGAAGGCGGGATTCGCGTTCCGTATTTCATGAGGTGGCCGAAAGGGCTGCCGGCTGGTTTCAAAACCGACAAGATTGCCTCACACATCGATGTTCTGCCCACTTTGTTGTCGCTTTGTAACGTGGATTCCCCTTCTGATCTCAGGATGGATGGCGTGGATCTGACGCCCCTGATTCGAGGTCATGATGTGGAATGGCTTGATCGCACACTTTTCATTCAGACACACCGGGGGAGCCGTCCGCGACAGTACCACAACTGTACGGCGCTCACCCAGCGCTACAAGTGGTTGGGTGATCCCGGTACCGGCGGACAATGGGATTTTGAGACTTCTTCGACAGACCCCGTGATGGAGCTGTACGATCTCGAAGACGACCCTGGCGAAGAGAAAGAGATAGGTGGCCAGATGCCCGATCTTGTAGCGCAGATGAGGAAAGACTACGACGCCTGGTTCGACGATGTGGCTTCGGATTGGCAGGCGGGGGTTATTCACATTGGGAATTCGGCCGAGAATCCTCTCACGCTGTGCCGCTATCAGGATTCAGAATACATATCCGAACTGCCACACGGCTGGCGTGTGAAGGTCGAACAGAGCGGAACCTATGAGTTTCGAATCAACCGCGAGTCGCTAAATGGCGCGGGTGCCCTGGGGGTTCAGTGGCAGGGGAATACCCAGAGAAGCCCGCTGGCTGCGGGAGAGAATACAGGACGATTCGAGCTTGAAGCGGGGGACGGCAATCTGGAGATCTGGTTCGAGCTCGAAGATATAGGTCGCGTGACGTTTTCAAGCAATTTGACGATTGGGGATGTGGAGGTGGATTACCTGGGGTAGGGATAAAACGGTGCGGAATTGTAAAGATGGATGTAAGGTGTCTATTCAAAGCTGTAACCTATTTTGTTTTTTTGAGAAAATTCAGTCCGAACGTTTGATACCATTCGAGAACGTATGAATGACCTTGGTGTGCCAAATGAGGCTCTAACACTTACAGGTGGGATTCACGGTACGTGGAATTGGTTGCCGTGGTTTGATGTGACAATGATTCAGGTGGATCGGTTTTTGCAACGAACATGGAAGACAATAGAGAAATGACTGATGGAATAGAGAAGCCACTAAGTGTAGCAATGAAACGGCATCGGTGTGATGATAGTGAGAATGAGTTATATACGCGTTTTCGTTATTCTCCTGTCGAAGGGCTTGGTTACGAGCCTGGTGTTGGGCGAAGAGATCCGAGTTCGATTATCAAGGTTGGCGATCTTTATTACGTCTGGTACACACATTGCACTGATACGAGATATAAATGGTTGAACGCAGACTTGTGGTATGCGACGAGTCCCGATGGGTATGTATGGACAGAGCTTGGTCCAGCCGTGGAGCGTGGTCCGGCAGGTGCCTGGGATGATTACAGTGTGTTTACATGTAATATTCTCGTCGCCGATGGCAGATACTATCTGGTTTATCAGGCCGAGACCATGCCCGAACGCGGTTTGGGTATCAACGTAGTGGGCATGGCAAAGGCAGACTCTCCGGATGGGCCGTGGGAGAAGTTGCCTGAGCCAGTCTTGGAAACCGCTCCTGATGGAAAATTTGAGGTGCCAGATCTCGATCAGGTGCATAAACGGAAAGTTATTAAAAAAGGGTCGTGGGATAGTGCTGCAGTTCACGATCCGGGGCTTTTGGTGCGCGATGGCAAGTACTGGCTATATTACAAAGGGCATGGAGTCGGAGATATCATGTTTGCCGATTCGAAGTGGGGCGTGGCGATTGCTGATCACCCTGAGGGCCCTTATGAGAAACATCCGCTGAATCCAATTACAAATAGCGGGCACGAGGTCTGGGTTTGGCCCTGGAAAACAGGTGTGGCTGCAATGGTTGATTGGGCGGGTCCTGAGAAGGGATCAATTCAATACGCGGAGGATGGCTTGAACTTTGAGGTGATGGCAACGCTGGAAGATATTCCACCTGCAGGAGGGGCTTATATTCCCGATAAATTTACGGATACAAAAGATGGCAAGGGGTTTAGCTGGGGGCTGTGTCATTACGGACGGTCCGACTGGAATTTTCTGGTGCGCTTCGATTGTGATCTGGAAAGAGGACGGGAAAAACAGCTTGCCTGGTCTTATTTCCAGCACTACAGCACGATCCGCGATGTGATGATTAATCCAGAAAGGTTCAATGTGCCACCAGAGGCGTTGCTGGGATGATAGAATTTTGAAGCTGTAATTTATGATGATATGAGCGAAATCGTTAAGATAAGAACGCGGCTGTTCGAAGTGCCATTGGCGGAGGTGCTGGTCGATGCCAAGCATGGCGACCATAGTCACTTCGAGTTGATTACCGTGACGATAACACTGAAGGATGGGTACGAGGGAACCGGGTACACTTATACCGGTGGTCGCGGTGGCAGGTCGATTAAAGCTATGATCGACGCGGATCTGGCTCCCAGGTTGATTGCCAGGAATGGGGCGGATGTGGAAGAGATCAACGATTGGTGCGAATGGTATATTCATTACGTCGGTCGTGGCGGGGTTTCGTCATTTGCGATATCGGCGATCGACATCGCTCTTTGGGATATCCGCTGCAAACGCAAGGACCTGCCCTTGTGGAAAGTCTCGGGTGGAGTGGGTGCGAGTTGCAAAGCCTATGGTGGAGGCATTGATCTGAATTTTCCACTTTCGAAACTTCTCGATAACATCCGTCGCTATCTCGACAAGGGCTTCAATGGGGTCAAGATCAAGGTTGGACAACCCACCCTTGATGAAGATGTAGAGCGGGTCCAAGCGGTTCGAAAGTTGATCGGTCCCGATATTGCTTTCATGGTCGATGCAAACTACTCCATGAGTGTTGAATACGCTATTGAGGCGGCGAACCGATTTAAGGCGTTCGATATTCTGTGGTTTGAAGAGCCTACGCTTCCAGACGACTATCTGGGGTATGCCGAGATTGCCGATGCTACGGGTGTGCCTCTATCGATGGGCGAGAACCTACATACGATACATGAATTTGGCTACGCTTTTGAACAGGCTAAGCTCTCTTATATTCAGCCTGATGCTTCCAATTGTATGGGGATTACGGGCTGGCTGAAGGTTGCCGAATTGTCGCGTAAGTACGAAGTCCCAATATGCTCTCACGGCATGCAGGAGTTGCACGTCAGCCTGGTTTCTGCGCAACCCAATGCAGGTTGGATGGAATACCACAGCTTTCCAATTGACGAGTACACAAAGCGTCGGTTGAAGATCGAAAACCACCGGGCGATTGCGCCTGATGATCCGGGAATTGGCGTAGAATTCGACTGGTCTAAACTCGAACCTTATTGCGTCTCTGATCTGGTATTCGGCGAATAAGCGTCTGGTTCCTCATCGAATCACGGTGAAATTTGCAACTTGCCGAAATGAATATGAGTACGCGGCGTATCTGGTGTGCCGCTGTCCCACACGCAACGGAAGTCCCCCGGCGCAATTTCAATAAGTGTGGGATAAGAGTTCTTAATCCCGGCATCGTAGAAGGTTTTCTCTTCGCTCCAGGTGTCTCCGGGATTTTTTGTTTTGTACCGCAGAGAGGTCCGACCTCCGTTCGGAAATCCCGGTGCTTTTTCTCTTTGGGGAGGCCCGTCGCTGTACACATAGATATGCGTGCCATTCGAGGATCGGCCAAAGAAAGCTTTTGACTTGGCGTTGTGCAGGTCGGGTTCGGGTTTGGCGACACTCCAGGTCTGGCCACCGTCACGGCTTACGCTCGAATAGGCTCTGGGCGGGTCCGTCGTGCGATCGGTTTCGTCGTAATCGGCCGTTCGCATGACAATCCATAGTTCCTTTGGTGTTTCTCCCGGCGCGATATTTCCCTCGTGTAGGAAAACACGAGCATTGGTGGGTTGGGGAATATATGCTTCGAGCTTCCATTCCAGCAGGCTGGTACTGCTGAGAACGAAGTGGTCACGCGAACCGCGTGGGTCTTCTTGCAGCGTGTTGCGGTGGGCTGGCAGGAGATACTTGTGTACTGAGTCGATTTCTGTAGTAACGATGCTCGAGCATGTGATGAGCGGTCCTGCATAGTGCATCGCCATTTCCACCTGTGTCCAGGAATAACCGCCATCTGCGGTGAATGCACCGACCAGTTGAGATTCTTCGCTATTCTTCTGAGCTATCGGGCAGCGCATCGCAAAGCACCAAATGACGTCCTGTCCGGGGGCGCGGTAAAGAACTGGATTCGCGTAGGCAAATTGCACTATACCCTGACGCTGGCGATGATCGAATATCATCACGGGTTCCTCCCAGGTATCCCCATCGTCGGTTGAGAGCGTCGCGAGAATGTCTCCCATGTCTTTCTTGCCGTTGACCATCGCCCCGAAGGCCACAATGAGATGCCTCTTCTTCTGCCCTGGAATAATGACCGGTTGCCACACGCGCCAGGCCTGCGGATGCTGCTCAACCCGGCGAACTACGCGAAGGTCCATAACATCTCCTCGATAATTCTGCATCATCTATCTCCTCGATTTGCGTTCAAAATTTTTTTAAATTTAAGATCTGCATAATTATCAGTACTTCCAAGCTGGAAATTACCTTCTGTTAAATCGCCATTCAATCTAAGGGGGTTGGGCATTGACATTCTATACAACTTTCATATAAGGAGGACAATATGACACCCATCAGACTTGGTGTTGTTGGTCTTGGTCTTGGTCAATGGATAGTAGAAACTGTGAAGAAAATCGAGGGTGCCCACGTTGTGGCAGCTGCTGAGAATATGCCTGCTCGATTGGACAGTATGGGTGGTTATAGAGCCTATGAGAAGAAAAATGATCTCAGGCTTTACGAAGATGCAGACCAGATGATGGATGCCGAATCGTTGGACGCGGTCGCACTTGCGGTGACGCCCAAACATCGCAGGGCGCTGATTGAATCGGCTGGCAACAGGGGCATCCCAATGCTGATTGAGAAGCCCTGGGCAGGGACAGTGGAAAGTGGAAGAGCGTTGGTTGACTTGTGCAACAGTTTTGATTTGCCCTGTCAGGTCGAATTTCCGATCCGTTGTATGCCTGCAATGGTGCGGTTGCGAGAACTCCTGAAAGGTCCTCTCGGAAATGGGTGGATGGCGAATGGCAATCTGATGGTGGGCTGGTGTCCTCCGCCAGAATCAAAACACTGGGATCCGGAAAACCACAATGGGCTTATCAACGAGTGCTATGTACATCTTTTCGACACGCTGGCATTTTTACTGGGCAAGCCCAAATCCGTATTCTCATTTGGGGGATCGTTCAGAGGTAGCCCAATGCCGGATGCGGCCGCAGCAGTCATTGAGTTCGAATCTGGAGCCTCCGCTTCGCTGACTTGTGGTGGCATTGGTGCTGCGTGTGCTGATGGCGGACATCTTCTGGATATTTGGACAGAGAACGGACTGGCACGCATAACTGGCACGCAATGGCTACCGGATACGCTGGAATGGGCCTTGAGGGAGGCCAAAGAATCTACAGTCGAGACGTTTCAGGCGCCTGAGCGGACGACCCTGATGGAGTACAATATGCGTGCATTTTTCAACGCTGTCCGAAGTGGCACCCCTGTAGCTGCAACACCTGAAGACGGACTGATTGCGACAGCCGTCGCGATGGCCATTCAGGAATCTATTATTACGGGGAATCGCGTTGCGGTGGACTGTTAGGCAAACTCGATTCTGATCCGCCCCCTCTCTGTTCTAACCCAGATCTGGCACTCGCCAGTTGGCATACCAGCGAGAGTCTTCTGGGGGTGCTTTATCCCCGCTCTGCATAGAAGCAAAATTTTTCATTCGGGGGCGGATCTCCTCGTCCCAGATACGCTCAATCTGCCCGTAGGTCAGCGGGGTGTGATCGGGTTTTAAACGCTCGTATTCCGTTAGAAGTTCTTTTGCTTTTTCAGATATATGTGCTGCCGTATCAGCCGCCATTTCTTCTCCTGCTCGCCGGCTGGATGTATCCACATAATCGCCCTGGGCGAAATGAGGCCCTGGCACGTCCGGTCCGGGAAGCCGGGACAGATCTACACAGTCCGGGGCCACGGCCCACAGCAGCGATGTTTCGCCTCTTCCCGCGTGGCCTCCCATGCCCCGGTCGTCTTTGAATCGGGATTCCCCTGTGCCCATACTCATAAGAGAATAGAGGCGGACGGAAACGTGTTGCTGGAGGATTTCAAGTACAACGGGTACGTCCAGGCGGTGTGGTCCCGAATGTCCGGAGAAGAGCACGGCTACGTGAAATCCCAGGGCATCGACGGCGCGGATGTGATAGCAGAGATTTTTTAAAAAGATCCACGGTGGCACCGCTGTAAGCCAGGGGCGGACGTCACCCACCCGTTCGTGTGCCCAGGTCCCGTAGCCTCCCGATTCGTGGCAGTGCCAGTATTCGGGCGGGGCTACAATGCCTCCGAATGACCGGGCGGCCTGACACACTACTCCGTGGGCACGCAGCGCGTCCAGGCCCAGGGCGTTCACCGGGCCGTGGGGTTCACACAGGCCATAGGGTAAATACACCACAGGACAATCTTCAAAAGCGGCTTCCAGTTCATCGGGAAACATGCGTTCCCAGCGGACTTCTCTGCGTTCCATGGTTCAGGCTCCTTATGTTGAATGGAGAATGAGGTAAAAGGCCGGATGAAATTTAGGCTATTAATAAAAAAAGGCTATGATTAATCTCATAGCCTTAAAACAACAGATTGTTTTTTATGGCCCCGAACTGTTCCACTCACTGAACTTTTTACCATAAGAAACCTTTACCCTATCCATAAGTACGACAAAAGCACTTGACAACGACTGCCGAAAACGCCTTCTTACCATCCATCCATACGCAAGAAATGGCCCTTGTAGTTCCTACACGTAGAGGAGATTAGAAGATGAACGACGCGATGCGTGACACGTTCGCACGACAAGGCTATATCGTCGTGCCCGATGTGCTCAATCAACAGCAACTGGACGAGCTCAATCAAGTCTATGATCAGCATATCCACGAGCGGGATGAGGCACTGTCCACAGACGGCACCGACAAACAGAACCGTAAGAGCATCCGGGGGCGCAACACACGCCAGACAACGGATCGGCACGGCAACACCTACGTGGGGAGAAGGTTATGGAGCAAGGCGTATAGGGACCTGATCGACAACGAGATCATGCTGCCCATCCTTGAAGAGCTTCTCGGCGACCCAGCGTGGGGCCATGCCCCAGCACATATGCCGGCAGAGCTTCGCCCCTTGTTCCGGCTGGATCACGACAATATACATTACAAGCCCGGCCGGAAACCGACAGACGGTGAGGACAAAGGCGGGACACTCCACGGCGGCCCTGGCAACTTTCATATCACGTGTGTTTATGAACTCAAGACAGTCGGACCAGATGACGGGGGCTTCGGGTGTGTTGCTGGCACACACAAGCCGGCCAATGAGCAGAAACTGACGGACATCGACGGCGACTGGCGGCGAAACTGGTGCGACACGAAATGGACGTCGCAGCTGCCAAACTGGGATGACGATGTGCCGGTGCACCGCGTCGAGGCCAGGGCTGGGGACTGCATTTTGTTCAGTGAGAAGCTCAAACACGGTACGATTCCGTGGGCAGGGAGCGGCGAACGTCGCACCCTCTTCTACAAGTATGTTCCTTTCGGCATGCACCACGGCGACGCCGCGTACGACACCAACGACCCCGAACTGACTGAGCGGCAGAAACGGATTCTGGAGTTCTCGCCGTGCTGGTTTAACGATCCCCGTGAGGACAAAGACTATTCCGCGAACCCTGCGCTTACCAAGCTCCATCCTCTGGCGTGTGTGGAGAGCGACCCGAGTGTGTTGCTGCCGGGCATGTCGCCGCCGCACATCCGGCTGACGGACGAGACCAGGGCAATGCTGAGTGCCAACTGAAGATTCGAATCTAAAATAAAATGAATATTTTAGGCTGTGAGGGACTTCTCACAGCCTTTTTGTTTCGAAACCGTGGGTATTCAATTTGAATGCCTGCGGTTTTTGGTTTAAGGGAGTCTGTAAAATGAATAAGATGCACGAGTCAAATCATACAAAATGGAATGCAGCTGCACCACGGTGGAAGGCACGCAGAGACTCAAAAGGCCCTTGGCATCGCGGTCATCTGGTACCAGAGCGGGTTGAAAAAGCACTCGAATATTGGAGGGAGAATGCATTGACTGAGCAGGGAGTTGAGCATATCGCTCAACATCTTGGATCCCTGGAGGGAAAAAACGCGGTTGTCTTGGGCAGTGGGGACAACTTCGCCGCCTTCGCCTTGGCATCAATGGGGGCAACAGTCACGTCAGTCGACATTTCCGAGCGACAATTGGAAATCGCCGCCGAAAGGGCAAAGGACCTTGGCCTTGAAATCACCTTCCACCAGGGCGACATTTCGGACCTCCCGACGTTGCCCGACGGAGGATATCACTTCGCGTGTAGCGTAGGCGTTGTGGCCATCTGGATTTCGGATCTCTGGCAATACTACGCAGAGGCAAGTCGGTTGCTGACCCCAGGTGGACTGTTTGTGGTAGGCGAGGTTCATCCCGTGCGGCAAATGTGGAGCAACTGTGAATACTTTATAGGTGAAGATGCGATGGTTGGCAAAGAGGGGGGCAACACTCCCGAAGCAGACTTCTTTTACTTCGATCGTGGGCCTCACCAATACTTGTATAACCCGGAGACAGGAGCGGCGACAGAATTTGTGGATCCTGAAGACGAAGAGACCAGGGATGCCGAGAATGTTCAGTACATTTTTCAGTGGACTGTTTCTGACTACCTGATGGCGATGATTGATGCTGGATTTGAGATCCTTCACGTTTGGGAAGAGCCGACCAAAAATCATGATCAATGGCGTCAGAATTGTTTTCACGCTCTGCCCAACGGATTCTATATGGTCTGTAAGAAGAAGCAATAAGTACGACAAAAACACTTGACAACGACTGCTGAAAACTCCTTCTTACCAGCCATTCATGCGCAAGAAATGGCCCTTTTAGTTTCTACACATAGAGGAGATTAGAAGATGGACAATGCGATGCGTGACACGTTCGCACGACAAGGCTATATCGTCGTGCCCAACGTGCTCAATCAACAGCAGTTAGACGAGCTCAATCAAGTCTATGATCAGCATATCTTTGAGCGGGAGGAGACGCTGTCCACGGCCGGCACCGACAAACAGAACCGCTTCTACATCGGCGGGCGCGACACCCACGAGACAACTGACCGGCACGGCAACACCTACGTGGGGAGAAGGCTCTGGAGCAAGGCCTACAGGGACCTGATCGACAACGAGACCATGCTGCCCATCCTTGAAGAGCTTCTCGGCGACCCGACGTGGGGCCATGCCCCAGCACATATGCCGGCAGAGCTTCGCCCCTTGTTCCGGCTGGATCACGACAATATACATTACAAGCCTGGCCGGAAACCGACAGACGGCGAGGACAAAGGCGGGACACTCCACGGCAGCCCGAGCAGCTTTCATATCACGTGTGTGTATGAACTCAAGACAGTCGGACCAGATGACGGGGGCTTCGGGTGTGTTGTTGGCACACACAAGCCGGCCAATGAGCAGAAACTGACGGACATCGACGGTGACTGGCGGCGAAACTGGTGCGACACGGAGTGGACGTCGCAACTGCCAAACTGGGATGACGATGTGCCGGTACACCGCGTCGAGGCCAGGGCTGGGGACTGCATTTTGTTCAGTGAGAAGCTCAAACACGGTACGATTCCGTGGGCAGGGAGCGGCGAACGTCGCACCCTCTTCTACAAGTATGTTCCTTTCGGCATGCACCACGGCGACGCCGCGTACGACACCAACGACCCCGAACTGACTGAGCGGCAGAAACGGATTCTGGAGTTCTCGCCGTGCTGGTTTAACGATCCCCGTGAGGACAAAGACTATTCCGCGAACCCTGCGCTTACCAAGCTCCATCCTCTGGCGTGTGTGGAGAGCGACCCGAGTGTGTTGCTGCCGGGCATGTCGCCGCCGCACATCCGGCTGACGGACGAGACCAGGGCAATGCTGAGTGCCGGATAGAACTTTTTGGCCAAATGATAGCGAAAATAGAAAAATGCCGTGAGATTTTTTCTCACGGCGTTTTTCATTGATTCACCGTAGAGAAAGGAGCTGTGTCGATGAAGAAGCAAACCCCGGAAGCCATCCTGGCTGGATTTGAGAAACGGGTGGATGCAATGTTCCGCGCAGAATCGGGCACCCCCCTGGTGCGCGCCAAGAAGCAGAAACCACTCGGCCTGGGGCGCGGTAACTACGTTCGAGCCTACTCCTATTCCATGATGGCGTTTGCCGCACGTTGTCTCTACCTTGGCGAGATGCTGGATGAGGCAAATGCCGCACTGGCCGAAAATGCCCAGCACTACCTCGATAACCCAAAGGACATCAATGACCGCGACAGTTTCCACTGGCATGCGGAAATCGTCATGCGGCTGATTGAGATGTACGGCACCAACGGGACGGAGCATCCTGGCCGCATCACCAAAGAGACCGAGGCCCTCGCGCTCAAGCCGGTCTGGCTCTATGCCAAAATGTGCTCGTGGCTAAGCAAGGCGGAGGTCAAGGACTCGCAGACCTGGCACATTTACGGGTCCGAGAACCATCATGCCATGGACTTCACGGTGAATTGGCACTTCTCCAAGCTCGCCAGGAATCTGCCCGAATATAGGAACCTCAAGTTTGATGACGGCGCCACGGCCGAGGATCACTACCGCGCCTGGAACGAGTACTTCATCGCTTACTGCCGTGAACGGGCCCGCAAGAGCCTGTGTATCGAAATGATGAGCGATGGATATAACGCCACGCTGATCAGAGGATTCTATAACTTCTACGACTTCGGTGATCCACCAGTACAGCGCTCGGCCGGGATGTTCCTCGATCTCTACTTTGCTTACTGGGCGCAAGAGCAGATTGGTGGGCATATGGGTGGCGGCGGGTCACGCAGAAAGGGGGAGAAAGCGTTCTACCAGAACCGGGATCACGGAAACGCTCCGTTGGCCTGGTTCTACTTCGGCATCGGCAAGCAACCAACGGTCAATGGTCATGACGTCAACGCCGCACTCAGCGCTTACCGCCCCCCGACCGTAGTGGCCGATATCGCGTCCGACGTAAAGGGACGCGGCCGCTACGAAGTGCGACAGCGTACACAGGGTCTCGGGAGACAAGGCCATTCGTTTCCCATGGTGGCAGTTGCGAGCAAAGCGCCGAATCAATTACGGACCAACGGTGGTGGCATTCTGCGCTACAGTTTCTGTGACCCTGCCTTCATCTTGGGTACCCCAATGACCGAGGCGCGACCGCTGTCCGATTGGGTCGCGATCAGCGCACAGAATCGTTGGCAGGGTGTGATCTTTGCTGGCGAAGACGATGCCCGCATCGTTCCTCTTGTGCGTCCCGAGGACAACAAGGTCGTTCTCAATGCTCAGTGGTCCGTCCAAAGCAAGGGTAGCCTGATCACACAGAAGCTCAAGTACCACAAGGGTGGCGCCGAGATGAATGTCTGGATGTCGGAAAAAGGCTTGAGCGCACCAGTTGAGGAAGATGGTGTGGTATTTGTGGAAGCAGAAGGCGCATGGGCAGCTATTCGCGTGTCCGATGGAGGCTTCACGTGGAAGGATGGCTCATACACCGTCAAGGCTGAGGATGGCAGTACACGTAAGACACCTCCCGGAAGGATCATGGCGCTTAAGGGCGAATACGCCCCCGTCATTCTCGAGGTTATAGCCAAGAGCGATCTCGATAGCTTCGACACGTTCAAAGCGAAGGTAAAAGGTTGTGAGATGAGCATGGATGGAGCCATTCTTAGATACACCACGATCTACAGCGACCTGTTGACCTTTGACACCAGCTTTGAGAAAACGCCCAGCATTAACGGCAAGTCAGTCAACTACGCCCCGAAGAAGGTCTTTGAAAGCCCTTTCCTCAATGCCGACTACAATAGTGGTATCGTCACCATTAGTAAGGGTAAACGGAAGAAGGTGTTGGAATTCTGATTGCTGGGAGTGATATATGGGCGTAATGACAGATGAGCAGAAGAAGCACTTTCGCGAAGAAGGATATCTGCTGGCGTCGGGTTTGATCCCCGAGCATGTGGTTCGCAAGGCTGAAGACGCGATGTGGGCGGCGTTGGAAATGGACCGTGACGACTCTGAAACCTGGGGGCGTGTGTCCGTGCATGCGATCAATCAACAGCATCGTGCATCGCCAGAAAATCGAATGATGAGTTCGCCGGATATCCTGGCGTGTTATACAGATGATATTTTGATCGCAGTATCCGAATTGACTGGTGTAGATCGCGAGGAGATCCACGCGCCGACACAGGTTATGACTCAGAACACGTTTCCGACGGAAGGTGAATGGAGCCACTTGAAACCTCACCTGGATGGTGGATCCGATCCGGTAAAGTACAATCGTCCGACGTTTCCCATTCCAATCCTGGTGCATTCAATTCTGTATCTGAGTGATACAGCACCGCACGGAGGATGCACGTTTGGATGGCCTGGTTCACATCAAAAGCTTCAGGGTATTGCAGAGGACAACCCAGAGAAATATCCCTACTTGTGGGACGTGAATTCGGGTAAGGACACGGTAGATATTGGTGAAGGTGTAGAATTGGTGGCAAAGCGTGGCGACATTCTGTTTTACCAAAACTTTTTTTTGCATGCAGGAAGCAAGAATATAAATGACTATCCTCGGCTTGCATGTCGTAATACATGGAAGTGGAATGCTGTATGAGTGAAACGAAGAGCAGACTGGATGTTGGGGCTCTCGGCTTGGCTTGACTGCGTGTTTTTTATCTCTACCAGTGTACTGAAGTACCAGAATTAACCCACAAATCGTGCAGGAGGACCGAAATGGAAATGACTTTACATCATATGACATTTGAGGATCTGATCAATCGCCATACGTGGCCAGGTGTAAAATATCGTTTTTTGGAAACCTATCCCGATGAAGCAGATTGCATAGACGCATATGCAGATGTGTATGAACGCCTGATCTTGCTGACCCCTGTAGAAACTTCTATGCGACTGAGTGTCACTGAAAAGGTCGGTGACGACGGTCGTATCTGGGGAGATGTATCTGGTCTTGACGGCACACGCTGGAAAGATCAGGATGAAAACAGCAGAATGCCAGGATTGGCAGGAGAAGACGAGGTTTCCTGGGCTATTGAGTTTTGCCCCTGGAAGGAGTGGCTTGGAATGGAGATTGATCCTGAAACATTGCAGCAGTTAGACGAGGTGGATATTCTGGTCCACTGTCTTTGGGAAATGACGTTTTGTGGTTTTGAGCAGGAGACCATTCAACAGGAATACAAGCAAATTCTCGATGCCTGGGAATCTGTTAAGAATTCAGATTTTTCAACTTGAGCCGGAGTAACAAATGGAGATCAGATAGGACTCGAACTTTCCACAAATAATCTGTTCAAATTAGAAAAATGCCGCGAGAAGAAATCTCACGGCATTTTTTCGATTTGTGATTGTTTTTCTTTCTATTTGCCAAAAAATAACTATAATTCTCATTTAATAATCATTTTTCCGGGATGTGCTATGGCTAAACACCACCAAAATCAGTCGCTATACAAGCTCTGTTTCGGTTTATTGACCAGATCATTGATACCGAACTCGCCGACGAACTGGCCTTCCTGGCCAACTACGATGCGGCCAAACGAGCGATCCAAAATACGGTAGATATGCCCGACAGACAGATTGATCTTTTCATTCGCTTCTGTCTCCAAAACAACGGCCGCCTGTCCGCACGAAAACGCGCAAGCCACTTTGATCATCTGACAGATGAAGAAGTTGATGCTATGGAACAGGCTGTGCAATTCCCTGAGAGGTCTGCTTGACGATGATCAAGCAATATCGCGGACGATGCTTCAAAGAAGCGCGGTCGCATTGAATCAAAGGGTTGAGATTAATTTCGTACCAGTGGTAGGGCAACAAGAGGTCGTGTAAAAGTAGCGGACTGAATAGCGGAATCTGTCCATAGAAACGATGCTGTTGCCGAATTGTTGATAGAGAGTCCGTGGTTGGGAAAATGGCTATTTGTAGCCTGAATTCAGGCTCTGTAAGCCCTATGTTTAGTGCGGCGAGACAGAATTCGGGATTCGGCAACAGCATCAGAAACGGGGTAACTCCAGAGCCCTTTTTTTCTTTTAAGGCGCTATCAGCAACAGCAACATAAATTTCCAAAAAATAACCGTAACTTGTTTCTAAACAATA